>NZ_CP058907.1:5112500-5322414 GCF_013415845.1 Rhodopseudomonas palustris
TGGCATGCTGATCCACGATTACTAGCGATTCCAACTTCATGGGCTCGAGTTGCAGAGCCCAATCCGAACTGAGACGGCTTTTTGAGATTTGCGAAGGGTCGCCCCTTAGCTTCCCATTGTCACCGCCATTGTAGCACGTGTGTAGCCCAGCCCGTAAGGGCCATGAGGACTTGACGTCATCCCCACCTTCCTCGCGGCTTATCACCGGCAGTCTCCTTAGAGTGCTCAACTAAATGGTAGCAACTAAGGACGGGGGTTGCGCTCGTTGCGGGACTTAACCCAACATCTCACGACACGAGCTGACGACAGCCATGCAGCACCTGTGCTCCAGGCTCCGAAGAGAAGGTCGCGTCTCTGCGACCGGTCCTGGACATGTCAAGGGCTGGTAAGGTTCTGCGCGTTGCGTCGAATTAAACCACATGCTCCACCGCTTGTGCGGGCCCCCGTCAATTCCTTTGAGTTTTAATCTTGCGACCGTACTCCCCAGGCGGAATGCTTAAAGCGTTAGCTGCGCCACTAGTGAGTAAACCCACTAACGGCTGGCATTCATCGTTTACGGCGTGGACTACCAGGGTATCTAATCCTGTTTGCTCCCCACGCTTTCGTGCCTCAGCGTCAGTAATGGCCCAGTGAGCCGCCTTCGCCACTGGTGTTCTTGCGAATATCTACGAATTTCACCTCTACACTCGCAGTTCCACTCACCTCTGCCATACTCAAGACTTCCAGTATCAAAGGCAGTTCTGGAGTTGAGCTCCAGGCTTTCACCTCTGACTTAGAAACCCGCCTACGCACCCTTTACGCCCAGTGATTCCGAGCAACGCTAGCCCCCTTCGTATTACCGCGGCTGCTGGCACGAAGTTAGCCGGGGCTTATTCTTGCGGTACCGTCATTATCTTCCCGCACAAAAGAGCTTTACAACCCTAGGGCCTTCATCACTCACGCGGCATGGCTGGATCAGGGTTTCCCCCATTGTCCAATATTCCCCACTGCTGCCTCCCGTAGGAGTTTGGGCCGTGTCTCAGTCCCAATGTGGCTGATCATCCTCTCAGACCAGCTACTGATCGTCGCCTTGGTGAGCCATTACCTCACCAACTAGCTAATCAGACGCGGGCCGATCTTTCGGCGATAAATCTTTCCCCGTAAGGGCTTATCCGGTATTAGCACAAGTTTCCCTGTGTTGTTCCGAACCAAAAGGTACGTTCCCACGCGTTACTCACCCGTCTGCCACTGACGTATTGCTACGCCCGTTCGACTTGCATGTGTTAAGCCTGCCGCCAGCGTTCGCTCTGAGCCAGGATCAAACTCTCAAGTTGGACTTGAACTTTGAACCGGCTGATCACAACGTTTGACGAGGTCCCACCATCACCAACAATCCGAAGATCGCCGGTTCGTCGCAGCGCTTCACAGCGCTCGCGAACATGGTGTTTCCTTGAAAACGTGTACCGCCGAAGTCTTTCGTCCGATCTCAACGCTCGAAAGCCGAAGCCTTCTTACAATCGAGACCCGCAAGGACTTCGCCGTCCACGTTTCTCTTTCTTCATCTTCACTTGTCAAACAGCCCGAGATCCGAAGATCTCAACGAAGCCCGAGGTCACGGAGACCATCAAAACTTCAACTCCTACACTTAAGAGGAGCCTGGAAACCCGGCCCGACGGCGATTGGCAACCGACAACTATCGGCTGCTGATGCACTCATCGAACTCGATGGATGTTCCAGAGGCACGAAAGCTCGCTGGGGCCCGAAGGGCTCAGCGGCGCCGCGCTCAGTGGCCGTCTTATAGGCCGGGCCTTCCGGGACCGCAAGCGAAAAATGAAGGTTTCACGAATTTCGGATTCCGCAGCGCAGAAGGCTCTGAAAATCCAGGAATTTTTAGGATGTTCCGCAAAGCAGGAATTCGGAACTCAGGTCCATTCGCCGGCTTGGTCGGCAAAAAAATGAGGGACGGCCCCCGACATTTCCCCTGTCGCAAGGAGACGCCCTCGCCTCTCGAAGGTTCCTGGGCCGAAGTTAGGGGCGAGAACTTTTCGATACGCGGCACTTGAGCGGGAGCTCTGGCCGCCGACATCCAGCCGCGCAAAGCGGTGACCGTCCATGCGGACGCATCGAGCGCGCCCGGGACAGACCGTCATCAGAACAGTGATGGGGGTGAAAAACGGCACTTGGGCCGAAATGGCGGAGAGAGAGGGATTCGAACCCTCGATACAGTTTCCCGTATACACGCGTTCCAGGCGTGCGCCTTCAACCACTCGGCCACCTCTCCGGGTGCCTTCTCATGACCGCGCCGCGCGGATTTGGCAAGCGATTGCGCCATGCCCCTAGCGGATTTCACGTCAAATATTGCCGGAAACGGCTTGGACGGGGTGGAGCGGCGGCCGCAGGGAGCGGCACAGCGAGTTGGACGCCGGAGGGCGGCGCAGCGCGAGATTGCCGGCCACGCCGGCAAATCCGACAGCCAAACGCCCCCCCTTGCCCGCCTATTGCAGCACTGCGCCACCAGCAGCGCGCGGCGCGAGCCGCGACCGCCCCCCCGCCATCATGATCGAGGGCGGCGGCGCCAGCGGGATCGGGCCGACACTGCGATTGGCGGTGTGGGCTTGGTCCAGTGCGGCGAGGAAGTCCGCGAACCAGCGGCGGATGCTGTTGTCGCGCAGCTTGGCCATCATCGCCTCCCAGCGCAGCCGCCGCTCGGTCAGCGGCATCGCCAGCGCGGTGGCGATCACCCGCGACATTCCCTCGATGTCGTGCGGATTGACCTGCAGAGCGGTGTCGAGCTCATTGGCGGCCCCGGCGAATTTCGACAGCACCAGGACGCCGGGATCGAGCGGGTTCTGCGCCGCAACGTATTCCTTGGCCACCAGGTTCATCCCATCCTGCAGCGGTGTGACCAACCCGACATGAGCCGAGCGGTACAGGCCCGCGAGCACACTCTGGCGATACCCCTTGTTGAGATAGCGGATCGGGGTCCAGTCGACCTCGCCGAGCCGGCCGTTGACGTCGCTGACCAGCTTGGCGAGATCGCCCTGCAGATTGCCGTAAGCCTCGATCGTGCCGCGGGACGGGGTCGCGATTTGTAGCAGCGACACCACCCGCTGCAAGGCTGGCCGGTCGGTCAACATCTTGTCGAACGCCTTGACGCGGTTGATCAGCCCCTTCGAGTAATCGAGACGATCGACGCCAATTACGAGCTTTTCGCCGTTCAGACTCTTGCGGAGGCGGGAGACTTCGGGGTGAGTCATCGCCTTCTGTGCTTGTTGGGCGAATGCGTCGGCGTCGATGCTGATTGCGAACACCTCGCAGCGCGCGGTGCCGTGCGTGGTCGAGACCTCGCTGCCGTCGATCTTCAGGCCGAGTTCCGATTCGACGTAACCGAGGAAATTGCGGCGATCCTCTTCGGTCTGGAACCCGATCAGATCATAGGTCAGCATCGCTTCGATCAGTTCGCGGTGATGGGGCACGCATCCAATCGTCGCCCGCGACGGCCAGGGCGTATGCAGGAAGAACCCGATCGGATGCTGGACGCCGAGCTGGCGCAGTTCCGCGCCCAAAGCGAGGAAGTGATAATCCTGAATCCAGAACGCGGTATCCGGCTTGCGGAACCGCAGCAGCGCCCGCGCCATGAAGGCGTTGACTTCGCGATAGGAGCGATAATCGTCGTGCGACACCCGGATCAGATCCGGGCGGGAATGCAGCGCAGGCCATAGCGCCGAATTGGCGAAGCCCTCGTAGTAACCGCCGTAATGTGCGGCGGGCAGATCCAGCATGGCGAGAGCGCCAGCGCCGAGCGGTTCGATTTCAGCGAACGGCTCGCGGTGAACGCCATCACGGACGCGACCGCTCGAGCCGACCCATATCGCCCCGGATTTTTCCACCACTGGCAGCAACGCGGCTGCCAGCCCTCCCGTCATCGGTTCGTTCCCCGACGCTCGGGCAACTCGGTTCGAAACCACGACCAGGTTCACGTTTCCCTCCGACTCCCCAACTGTCTGGTGCGCCTATGCGACGCTGCGGAGATTAACATCCATTCATCGTGATCGTTCCATGGCAATGCTGGAACTTTTCTGAGAACTAAGCGTTTTGCGTTGTTTTTTTGTCCGGAACCGTACTCAACGCGCGTACTAATTGGCTGGTTCGAGTAAACGTGCGAGCCAGTTGCGCACATCGCGCGGTTCGTCGAAGTGTCCGGAGGTCAGTTCGCTATAGCGCCCAACCGAGAATGCGAGGCCTCGAAGTTCCGGCATGATGGCGAACACCGTTTCGTCAGTAACGTCGTCGCCGATGAAGATCGGACGCCGGCCTTTGAACGGTGCGCGAGTCATCAGTTCCCGCACGCCTGTCGCCTTGGTGAAACCCGAATGCTTGATCTCGCAGACAGACTTCCCGGGCAGGACTTCCAGCGGCGCTTCCGGATTCTCCGCGCGGATCGCCGCAACCGCTTCGTAGATCGCTTTCTCAGTGTGCGGCGCCAGACGATAGTGCAGTGCCAATGAGTAGCCTTTGTCCTCCAACAAAATACCAGGGCTGATGCGAGCGATTGCGGCGAGCCGGCTCTTCAGCTCGGAATCGAGCGGCGGCGCGTGCGTCGCGATCGCTTCGCCCTCGCCCGACAGCCGCATCTCGGCGCCATGACCACCGACGGCGGGCAATCGCATCGGCGCGAAAATCAGATCGATGTCGTTGATCGAACGCCCGCTGACGAGCGCCAGCGCACCGGACGTCCTGACCAGAAGATTGGTCAGCGTTTGTTCCAGCTCCGGCGGCACCCAGACTTCGCGCGGGGTCGGCGCCAGGTCCAACAACGTACCATCGATGTCCAGCAGCAGCGCACACTGATCGAGATGCGGCACCAGCGCGCCGGGGACCGGAACCTGATTTGAGGTCGCCTGATCAGATGGTCGAACGAGTTTGGTCGTCATCGAATATCCTCTGTTGCGGCCAGCGGCCGCGCGACGTGTTCGAGTGAGCGGCGCTCGGCCGCGATACCATAGCGCCAGCCGATGACCGCGGCTGCCATCATCAACACCGAGCCGAACAAATAGCCGGCGAACACGCTGCCGCGTGAGCCCGTGTCGATCAGTGCGCCGAACAGCGCCGGACCGGCGACACCGCCGATGCCCGTGCCGATCGCGTAGAAGATTGCGATCGCCAGCGCACGAACTTCGAGCGGAAAGGTTTCGCTGACGGTGAGATAGGCCGCGCTCGCCGCCGGCGAAGCGAAGAAGAAGATCACCATCCAGGCGATGGTCTGGCTTTGTGCGCTGAGCGCCCCGATCGAGAACAAATAGCCCGACAGCGCCAGCAGAAGTCCCGAGACGCCATAGGTGAAGCCGATCATGGTGCGGCGGCCGAGCGTATCGAACAGCCGACCGAGCAGCAGCGGACCGAGGAAGTTTCCGGCCGCGAACGGCAGTATGTACCAGCCGACGTGATTGGCGGAGATGCCGAAGAAGTCGGTCAGGATCAACGCATAGGTGAAGAAGATCGCGTTGTAGAAGAACGCCTGCGCGGTCATCAGGACCAGCCCGACCAGCGAGCGCTGACGATAGGTCCCAAACAGGGTCTTCGCGACGTCGAGCAGCGGCGTGTGGGTGCGCATTCGCAGCTTGATCTTTGGCAACACGCGCGGGCGATCGGGCGCATGACGCGCGCTTTGTTCGATGTCGGCGACGATCGCTTCCGCGCGCTCGGGCTGGCCGTGGATCATCAACCAGCGCGGACTCTCCGGAATCCACCAGCGCATCGCGAACACCACAAGGCCGATGGCAGCGCCGGTCAGATAAGCCAGCCGCCAGCCATGATCGGGATCGATCACGGCGGGATCGAGCAGCACGATGGCGCACACCGCACCGATCGCCGCACCGATCCAGAAGCTGCCGTTGATCACCAGATCGGTCCAGCCGCGATAGCGTGCCGGCACCAGTTCCTGAATCGTGGAGTTGATCGCGGTGTACTCACCGCCGATGCCTGCGCCGGTGAGAAACCGGAACAGCGCGTAGCTGGTGACGCTCCACGACAGCGCCGTCGCCGCAGTGGCCGTGAGATACAGCGCAAGGGTGATGAAGAACAGTTTCTTCCGGCCGATCCGGTCGGTCAGCCAACCGAACCCGAGCGCGCCGATCACCGCACCAGCCAGATAGGCGCTGTTGGCCAGGCCGACATCGAGATTACTGAATCGCAGACTTGGGCTGTCCTTCAGGGCGCCTGCGAGGGCTCCGGCCAGCGTGACTTCGAGACCGTCCAGAATCCAGGTGATCCCGAGCGCGGCCACCACACGGGTGTGAAAACGGCTCCACAACAGACCGTCGAGCCGTGCCGGAATATCGGTGTCGATGACCCGCCCGGTGGCCGCAGATGGAACCTGCGGCGGCTCGGTGATCGCGGCACTGACGCTGTCGGCCATACACTCCCACTCCGGCTGCGGTGTGCCACGCCGCCAGCGCCGAACGTGGCGATCCATCGGCAAGCGATGGACCGTTTTGCGGAAGATCAACGGGAGAGCGTCTGATCGGTTCCAACGCACGCGCCAAACCTGCGGCTGGGCGCCGCAGGTCGTCTAATTGCGCGGGGTATCCGGCCTGTCAGGCGGCGCGGATATTGGCCATGAAACGATCGAGCTCGGTACGCAGCCGCGCACTCTCGGCCGACAGGCTGCGGGCCGACTGCAGCACCTGAGCCGATGCGGCGCCGGTCTCGGCGGCCCCGCGGTTGACCTCGGCGATGTTGCCGGCGACCCGCTGAGTTCCCTGGGCGACGCCCTGCACACTGCTGGCGATCTCACGCGTCGCGGAGTCCTGCTGCGTGACAGCGCTGGCGATCGAGGCGGAGATCGTCGAGATCTCCGCAATGGTGCTGCCGATCCGCTGAATCGACGTCACCGAGTCCCGGGTCGCTTCCTGCATCTCGGCGACCTGCGAGGAGATTTCGTCGGTCGCCTTCGCAGTCTGGGTCGCCAGCGATTTCACCTCGGCGGCGACCACCGCGAAGCCTCGCCCGGCCTCGCCGGCCCGCGCCGCCTCGATGGTGGCATTGAGCGCCAACAGGTTGGTCTGTTCGGCGATCGTGGTGATCAGCTGCATCACCTCGCCGATCTGCTGCGCCGCCTGGGTCAGCTTGCCGATCCGGTCGTCGGTCTCGTGTGCCTGCTCCACCGCGGCTTCGGCGATGGCGCTGGACTGGTCGACCCGGCGGCCGATTTCGCCGACCGAGGCCGAAAGCTGCTCGGTGGCGGAGGCGACCGCCTGCATGCCGGACGACGCCTGCTGGGAGTCGCCGGCGACCTGCCCCGACAGCGCCTGCGTGGTCTCGGCGGTGCGGGTCAGCGTCGAGGCGGCACTTTCGAGCTGCGACGCGGCGTCGGAGACGTGCGCCACGATCGCGCCGACTGCGCTTTCGAATTCGCTGGCAAAGCCGATCAACTCGGCGCGCCGGGCCTCGCGGCCGGCCTCCGCCTCGCGCTCGCGGGCGATCGCGTCCTGCTCGGCCTTGCGGGCCGCCTGGACTTTGAACTCCTCGACCGCGGCGGCCATCTCGCCGATCTCGTCGCGGCGGCCGAGCCCCGGCAGCACCACGTTGAAATCGCCGCCGGCCAGCCGGCGCATCGCCGCGCACATCGACTGCATCGGGCGTGAAATCCCCCGACCGAGCAGCACTGCGAGCACTGCGCCGAGCAGGAAGCCGCCGATCCCGAGCATCGCCACCATCCGTTCGGTGGATGTGACCGTGGCATCGGATTCGCGCTCGAGCCGCTGCTGATCGGCAAGCAGATCCGCCTTGATCGCTTCGGAGTCGCGGATGATCGCGGCGGCGGAGGCCATCATGGTGGCGACCTTGGCGTCGATCGCCTTGACGTTGTCACTGAGCTTGACCAGCGCCTGCCGGTACTCGCCCAGCATGGTGAAGATCTCGTTCACCGCCGCAGCGATCTCGCCGTCCGCCTTGACGATGTTCAGCGAATTCTCGACGAATTTCAGCCGCGCCAAAGCGTTGTCGGCGACCGGAACGCTGGAGTTGATCGCGAACGTGTTCGCCAGCGTCATCGCGCCGGCATATTGTTCCGCCGCCCGCTTGGCGCCGAGTTCTGCGCTCGAATCTTCGCGGTCGCTGGCCGCGCTCACCAGATCGTCGAACTTGTAACGAAGGTTGAGGCCGCCGCGCGTCAGCCCGTTCTGAACGACGAGCGCGCTATCGGTCTTCAGCGCCACGATGTCGGCGAACAGCTTGGCGAAGGTGGAGAACTCGCCCGACAGCCGGGTCAGCGCCTCACGCTGCGCCGGTCTGGTGGCGCCCTGTAGCGACTCGGCGATCGCGTCCTTGAGCCTGGCTTCGGCCGCGAGCGCTGCCTTGGCGTCCTCGTCCTTGCCGGTGAGTACGTAATAACGCGCCCGCGCCTCGTAGCCGACCATCTCGCGATCGATATTGCGGGCGAGGTCGGACTGCCGGACGCCGTCGCGATACGCGACCACCCCGTCCGAAACTCGTTCGAACCCGAGGTACGCCAGCCCCATACTGATCGCCGTGATGCCGAGCACCACCGCAAAGCCGAGCGTGACCTTGCCACGAAAACGCAGAGCCGGTAGCGCCGCGGACTTATCCCGCGCTCCGGCGGCTGTCGTTACACTCACTTGATATACCCCGTCCAAGCGCCATATCCCGGAACTGAACCGGGTGCTCGAAAGCTACGCGGCATTGTCTAAAGCTGCGTAAACCGCGTAGTCGCAGGATCGTGGCCTCGACTTTAGTTCAGGGCAGGAAGTACTGACTTGGTGATTTTCCGAGGACGCGCCGGAACATCGCCGAAAACGCGCTTGGACTGTCATACCCGCAAGCCAGGGCAACGTTCAGGATCGATTGCCCTTCAGCCAGCAGCGACAAGGCGTGCAAAAGGCGCGCTTGCTGTCGCCAGCGCAAGAAGCTCATTCCCGTTTCATGCTGAAACAGCCGCATGAAGCTCGCCCGGCTCATGTGCAAGGCACGCGCGGCCTGCTCGAGCGAGACGGAAGCGGCGGGTTCGCCGCGGATCCGGTCGCAAAACCGAGCGAGCTGCGGATGCCGAGGCGTCGGCAGACTGAGCGGCTCAACTGGTAAACTTGCGAGTTCCATCAGCAGGAGCTGCGTGACCACGCGGCTGAGTTCCACGCGGCCTGGCGCGTCCGCAATCGCGACAAGGCGCAGGATCAGTTCGCGCAGCAACGGTGTCACCTCCATCGCCATGCAAACGACGGGCAGTCCCATCACCTCGACTGCGTCGATCAGCAGTGAGCGGAACTGCACGGCTGAATGGCTTTTGGTGTCATGCTCGACACCCGCCGGCACCCAGACCGCACGGCTCGGCGGCACGACCCAGGTGCCGTCAGCCGTGGTGACGGAGACCACGCCCGTGATGGCGTAGATGAGCTGCGCCTGCGCATGAGAATGGCGGCGGCTTGCGAAGCGGTGCGCATCCTGGCTGACAACGGCAACATGATCGGTGACAGCCTGCGCCCGCATTGCCCAAGATGATCCTTTCGCGACGATGATTGATCTTTCCGCGCGAGATTATCACAGGCGGCTCGTTCTAGGTAAGGAGACAGTCCCACATAGGTCCGTGGATACCCCCGTGCTCTCGATCGCCCATATCGTCTCCAGCCATGCCCGACCGCTTTGCGCGGTCTCGGCGGCTGTCGAGACGTGCGGTCTGAACGCGCCCGCCCTGCCGGCTCCCCACGACCGACTTCTGTCCGTTGCGCTTCGACTTACTGGCGGTCGCCGGGACTGACGGCAGCCTGGCGGCCGTATCCAGCCCTGCCCGCTTTGACCTTTCCTCCGCGCGCAACGGACATCGATCATGTTGAAGAATCCCGAAACCAAATACCGTCCCTTTGTCACGCCGGTCGACCTGCCGGACCGGCAATGGCCATCCCGTCGTTTGACGTCGGCCCCGCGCTGGCTCTCCACCGACCTGCGCGATGGCAATCAGTCGCTCGCCAATCCCATGGGGGTCGAACGCAAGCAGCGCTTCTACGACATGCTGATCGCGATCGGCTTCAAGGAAATCGAGGTCGCATTTCCGTCGGCTTCGCAGACCGAATTCGATTTCGTTCGCAGCCTGATCACCGACGACCGGATTCCCGACGACGTAACGGTCCAGGTTCTCACGCAATCCAGAACCGAGCTGATCGCCCGTACTTTCGAGTCGTTGGAGGGCGCGCAGCGCGCGATCGTGCATCTCTACAATGCGACGGCGCCGCTATTCCGGCGCGTGGTGTTCGGCATGGAGCGGCGCGACGTCGTCGATCTGGCGATCACGGGCGTCACCGCGATGCTCGACGAGAGCCTGAAGCGCCCCGGCACCGACTGGACCTTCGAATATTCGCCCGAGACCTTCTGCTTCACCGAGCCCGACTTCGCGTTGGAGATCTGCGAGCGCGTGCTCGACGTGTGGCAGCCGACACCCGAGCGCCCCGCGATCTTGAACCTGCCGGCGACGGTCGAAGTCGCGATGCCGAACGTCTATGCCGATCAGATCGAGTGGTTCTGCCGCAACATTTCGCGGCGGGATTCCGTCGTCATCAGCCTGCACCCTCACAACGACCGGGGCACCGGTGTTGCGGCCGCCGAATTGGGCCTGCTCGCCGGTGCGGATCGGGTCGAGGGCTGCCTGTTCGGCAACGGCGAGCGGACCGGCAACGTCGATCTCGTGACCTTGGCGCTGAATCTCTACACCCAAGGGATCGATCCGGGGCTTTCCTTCCCGGCGATGCGCGAGGTGGTGAACACGGTCGAGCACTGCACCGAACTGCCGGTTCATCCGCGGCATCCCTACGCCGGCGAGCTGGTGCATACGGCCTTCTCCGGCTCGCACCAGGACGCCATCCGCAAGGGCTTCGCCGCGCATGCGCAGCGCAACGATAGCCTTTGGGAGATGCCGTATCTGCCGATCGACCCGGCGGACATCGGCGAAACCTACGAAGCCGTCATCCGCGTCAATTCGCAGTCCGGCAAGGGTGGCGTCGCCTGGGTGCTGGAACAGGACAAGGGACTGAAGCTGCCCAAGCGGATGCAGGCCGATTTCAGCACGCACGTCCAGAAACTGGCCGACGATCTCGGCCGCGAGCTCAATACCTCCGACATCTGGCAGTGCTTTGCAGGCTGCTATTTGCAGCGGCCGACCGACCGGTTCGTGCTGGAGGACTACAAGGAGACCGGACCGGTGGGGCAACGGACGTTCATTGGCCGGATCGCGATCGACGGCGAAGTCCGTTCGCTCTCGGGCCGCGGCAACGGCCTGATCTCCGGGGTGGTGGCAGCGCTGCAAGATGCCGGCGGTCCGGCGCTCGATGTTGCGGACTATCAGGAGCACGCGATCGGCTTCGGCGCGACCGCGCAGGCTGCGGCCTATGTCGAATGCCGCACCTCCGACGGCCGCACGGTGTTTGGGACCGGGATCGATCCGGACGTCGCCACAGCTTCGGTCCGTGCGCTTTTGCACGCGGCTAACAACGCCTGATCGATTGCTACCCAAAAAGCAGGGATGCACCGGCTGACGTCGCAGCCGGTGCATCGCACAGTTCCTTTTCGCTGCACCGCAACGTAAGCCCGTGCGGATTTGAAGTTCCTGTTCCAGCTAACAGCGAACTGCGCCGCCGGGATGATCCAGCCTCGCTGGCTGACCGGTTAGTTTGTCGCAGTCACTAAACCGTCATCGAAACTTGACGCTCGTGGCCCTCCGAGCCGCGAAAAATCCCAGTTGCAAAGTCCGACGGCGGCGCTTCTAATTGGAACAATTAAAAATTCATCGGGAGGACTGACGCGTGTCCAAAGTCTCAATGACCGTCAACGGCAAGCTGGTGACGGCGGATGTCGAGGATCGAACGCTCCTCGTCCATCTGCTGCGTGATCACCTCGGCCTGACCGGCACCCATGTCGGCTGCGATACCAGCCAATGCGGCTGCTGCGTGGTGCATATCGACGGCCGTGCGGTGAAGTCGTGCACGACGCTGGTCGGCCAGGTCGACGGCGCCAACATCACCACCATCGAAGGCATCTCCAAGGGCGACGAACTGCACCCGATGCAGGCGGCGTTCCGCGACAATCACGGTTTGCAGTGCGGCTACTGCACGCCCGGAATGATTATGTCGGCGATCGACATCGTGCACCGCTACGGTGGCAACCTCGACGAAGAGACCGTGCGCCACGAGCTCGAAGGCAACATCTGCCGGTGCACCGGCTATCATAACATCGTCAAGTCGGTGCTCGACGCCGCCTCCCGCATGAATGTGGCGCAGGCCGCCGAATAGGCCGCCTGCACGCCTGCCGTTTCGTCGCCGACCACACGTTCGAATGATGGCTGCGACCCGCGACGTTCCGAATCCGCGCGGCTGAAGCAGTCGAAGGGAGAGAATTGCACATGGGCATCGAGGGTATCGGCGCGCGCGTCGCGCGCAAGGAAGACCGCCGCTTCATCACCGGCCGCGGCCGCTATGTCGACGACATCAAGCTGCAGGGCATGACGTATGCGCATTTCGTGCGCAGCCCGCACGCGCACGCCAAGATCACCGGCATCGAGCTCGACGCCGCCAAGGCGATGCCGGGGGTGGTCGACGTGCTCACCGGTCAGCAGATCGTCGACGACAAGGTCGGCAATCTGATCTGCGGCTGGGCGATCCACTCCAAGGACGGTTCGGCGATGAAGATGGGCGCGTGGCCGGCGATGGCGCCGGAGACGGTGCGCTTCGTCGGCCAGGCCGTCGCGGTGGTGATCGCCGAGAGCAAGAACCTCGCCCGCGACGCCGCCGAAGCCGTGGTGGTGCATTACGAGGAACTGCCGGCAGTCGCCAACATCAAGGCGGCGATTGCCGATGGTGCAGCGCAGCTTCACCCCGAAGCGCCCGGCAATATCGTGTACGACTGGGAGATCGGCGACCAGAAGGCGACCGACGAGGCGTTCAGCAAGGCCGCCAACGTCGTCTCGATCGAACTCACCAACAACCGGCTGGTGCCGAACGCGATGGAGCCGCGGGCGGCGCTCGCCGAATACAATCCGGCCGAAGAGCACTTCACGCTCTACACCACCTCGCAGAACCCGCATGTCGCCCGCCTGGTGCTGTCGGCATTCTACAACATCGCCCCCGAGCACAAGCTGCGGGTGGTGGCGCCCGATGTCGGCGGCGGCTTCGGCTCCAAGATCTTCATCTATCCGGAAGAGATGGTCGCGCTGTGGGCCTCGAAGAAAACCGGCCGCCCGGTGAAGTGGACCGGTGACCGCAACGAGGCCTTCGTCACCGACGCGCACGGCCGTGATCACCTGTCGAAAGCCGAGATGGCGTTCGATGCCGACAACAAGATGCTCGGCCTGCGGGTCAAGACCTACGCCAATTTCGGCGCCTACATGTCGCTGTTCTCGTCGTCGGTGCCGACCTATCTGTACGCCACGCTGCTGAGCGGCCAGTACAACATCCCGGCGATCTATACCGAAGTGGTGGGCGTCTATACCAACACCACGCCGGTCGACGCCTATCGCGGCGCCGGCCGCCCCGAGGCCTGCTACCTGCTGGAGCGACTGGTCGAGACCGCGGCGCGGCAGCTCAAGGTCGATCCGGCCGAACTGCGGCGGAAGAACTTCATCACCCAGTTCCCGCATCAGACCCCGGTGATCATGGCGTACGACACCGGCGACTTCAACGCGTCGCTCGACGCCGCCTTGAAGGCGATCGACTACGCCGGCTTCCCGGCCCGCAAGGCCAAGGCCAAGAGCGAGGGCAAGCTGCGCGGCCTCGGCCTGTCCTGCTACATCGAAGCCTGCGGTATCGCGCCGTCGAAGGCGGTCGGCTCGCTCGGCGCCGGCGTCGGCCTGTGGGAGTCCGCGGAAGTCCGCGTCAACCCGGTCGGCACGATCGAGATCCTGACCGGCTCGCACAGCCACGGCCAGGGCCACGAGACGACCTTCGCGCAATTGGTCGCGGACCGGCTCGGCATTCCGATCAACCAGGTCTCGATCGTCCACGGCGACACCGACAAGGTGCAGTTCGGCATGGGCACTTACGGCTCGCGCTCCGCGGCAGTCGGCATGTCGGCGATCTTCAAGGCGATGGAGAAGGTCGAAGCCAAGGCCAAGAAGATCGCGGCGCATCAACTCGAAGCGAGCGAGAACGACATCGTCATCGAGAACGGCGAGTTCAAAGTCACCGGCACCGACAAGGCGATCGCGCTGCCGATGGTTGCGCTCGCCGCCTACACGGCGCACAACCTGCCGGACGGCATGGAGCCCGGCCTGAAGGAGAGCGCGTTCTACGACCCGACCAACTTCACCTTCCCGGCCGGCTCCTACATCTGCGAAGTCGAGGTCGATCCGGGCACCGGCAAGACCTCGTTCGTCAACTTCGTCGCGGTCGACGATTTCGGCCGACTGATCAATCCGATGATCGTCGAAGGCCAGGTCCACGGCGGCCTGGTGCAGGGTATCGGCCAGGCGATCCTGGAACACGCGATCTACGACGCGGACGGCCAGCTCGTCACCGCATCGTTCATGGACTACGCCATGCCACGCGCCGACGACGTGCCGTCGTTCAACATCTCGCACACCACGACGCTATGTCCGGGCAATCCGCTCGGCGTCAAAGGCTGCGGCGAGGCCGGCGCGATCGGCGCTTCGGCGGCGGTCATCAACGCCATCACCGACGCGATCGGGAACAACCGGCTGGAAATGCCGGCAACGCCCGACCGGGTGTGGCACGCGATGCAACTGCAGCAGGCGGCGGAGTAACACGGATCGTCATTGCGAGCGCAGCGAAGCCATCCAGAGCTTCGCTCCTCGCAATGACGGAGATCTTCCCGAACAAACCTGCATCCGATCTCTGAACTGGAGATGACCATGTATTCGACGAATTACCACCGCGCCTCTTCGGTCGACGAAGCCGTGGCGCTGATCGCCAAGGGCAGCGACGCCAAATTGCTCGCCGGCGGCCATACGCTGCTGCCGGTGATGAAGCAGCGGCTCGCAGCTCCGGGCGATCTCGTCGACATCGCCAAGATCCCGGCGCTGATCGGGATCGAGGCCAGCGGCGACACGCTGACCATCAAGGCGGCGACCACCTACTACGACATCATGCACAATGCCGACGTGAAGCGCCTGATCCCGGCGATCGCGCATCTCACCTCGGTGCTGGGCGATCCGGCAGTGCGCTATCGCGGCACCATCGGCGGTTCGGTCGCCACCAACGATCCCGCGGCGGACTATCCGGCCGCGATCCTGGCCCTCAACGCCACGGTGAAGACCAACAAGCGCGAGATCCCCGCGGATCAGTTCTTCAAGGGGCTGTTCATGACCGCGCTGGAGGACAACGAGATCATCACCGCGATCTCGTTCCCGGTGCCGGAGAAGGCCGGCTACGCCAAAATGCGCAATCCGGCGTCGCGCTTCGCGCTGACCGGCGTGTTCGTCGCCAAGCTGAAGAGCGGCGAGATCCGCGCCGCCGCCACCGGCGCCTCGCAGGACGGCGTGATGCGGGTGGCGGTGATCGAACAGGCGCTGCAGGCGAACTGGTCGGCCTCCGCCCTCGACGGCGTGAAGGTATCGGACGAAGGCCTGATCGAGGATATCCACGGCACCTCCGACTACCGCGCCAACCTGATCAAGGTGATGGCGCAGCGCGCGGTCCAAGCCGCAGGCTGAAGAATTCCACTTCACGGCAAGCGGCGCGCGGTTCGCGCGCCGCTTTGTTGTGTGCGGTGCCGCAGCATGGCGGCATGCGGCGCTGGGACGAAAAGTCACTTGCCCGGAGCACACCGGGCATGATGATTGATCCTGACAACAACCGCTCCGCGCCGCGCGCGGACAACAACAATGGACACCCAAGGTGCAAGACACAGCGACCGCCTCCCCCAAGCCGACCACGAAAGCCAACGCCAGCGGACCGCTCGCCGGCACGCGCATCGTCGAATTCGCCGGCATCGGGCCCGGCCCGTTCGGCTCGATGCTGCTCGCCGACATGGGCGCCGAGGTGATCACGCTGGTGCGCGCCGGCCAGAAGCCGCAGGGCGCCGCCGCGCGCGGCCGCACCGTCGTCACCGTCGATCTGAAGGACAAGGCCTCGGTCGCCGAAGTGCTGAACCTGCTCGACGGCGCCGACGCGCTGGTCGAAGGCTATCGCCCCGGCGTGATGGAGCGCCTCGGCCTCGGCCCCGACGTGGTGATGGCGCGCAATCCGAAGCTGGTCTACGCGCGGATGACCGGCTGGGGCCAGACCGGCCCGCTGGCGCAGGCCGCCGGCCACGATATCAACTACATCTCGATCACCGGCGCGCTCGCGGCGATCGGCCCGAAGGAGCGGCCGGTGCCGCCGCTCAACCTGGTCGGCGATTTCGGCGGCGGCTCGCTGTATCTCGTCGTCGGTATTCTCGCGGCGCTGCTCGAAGCCTCGAAGTCCGGCAAGGGCCAGGTGGTTGATGCCGCGATGTGCGACGGCGCCGCCTCGCTGATCACGATGTTCTTCGACATGACCGCGGCCGGCCGCTGGAAGGAAGGCCGCGAGAGCAACATGCTCGACGGCGGCGCGCATTTCTACGGCACTTACGAGTGCGCCGGCGGCCAGTTCGTCTCGATCGGCTCGATCGAACCGCAATTCTACGCGCTGCTGCGCCAGATCGCCGGTCTCACCGACGCCGACTACGACGCCCAGATGGACATCAAGCAGTGGCCGGCGCTGAAGCAGAAGCTCGCCGCGGTGTTCAAGACCAAGACCCGCGACGAATGGTGCAAGCTGATGGAAGGCACCGACGTCTGCTTCGCCCCGGTGCTGACGATGTCGGAAGCCGCCAAGCATCCGCACATGGTGGCACGCGAGGCGTTCATCACCCACGAGGGCCACACCCAACCGGCCCCCGCCCCGCGCTTCTCCCGCACTCCCTCGGCCGCCCGTCCGCCGGTGCATTCGCAGATCGGCGACGTGGTGAAGGCCTGGGGCGGGAAGTAACCGCGCCCACTCGTCATTCCGGGGCGCTCACGAAAGTGAGCGAACTCGGAATCTAGAAATTGCTATCACCTCGGGATTCCGGGTTCGCGCCTGACGGCGCGCCCCGGAATGACCGCACAGGCGGTCACTTCGCCGCCAGCACCGTCCCCTCGACTTCGCCGAAGCCAACGCGGTAGCCGTCGCCCTGGCACCAGCCGCGCATCACCAGGCTGTCGCCGTCTTCGAGGAAGCCGCGGCTCTCGCCACCCGGCAGCTGCACCGGCTCTGTGCCGTTCCAGCTCAATTCCAGCAGACTGCCGAGTTGATCTCTCTCCGGGCCCGACACCGTGCCGGAGCCGAGCAGGTCGCCGACGCTCATCGCGCAGCCGCTGGAGGCATGGTGGACGAGCTGCTGCACCGACGACCAGTACATGTATTTGAAATTGGTCGCGCTGATCCGCGCCGGCTGCTGCATCGCCGGCGTGCGCAAAGCGACTTCAAGCGCCATGTCGTAATTGTTGGCGCCCTTCTGCTGCAAGTACGGCAGCGGCGCCGGATCCTGCACGGGGCCGTGAACGCGAAACGGCTCCAGCGCCTCGCGGGTGACGATCCACGGGCTGATCGAAGTCGCGAACGCCTTGGCCTGGAACGGCCCGAGCGGCACGTACTCCCACTGCTGGATGTCGCGCGCGCTCCAATCGTTGAGCAGCGTGAAGCCGAAGATCATCTCCTCGGCCTGCTGTTCGGTCAGCATCGTGCCCATCGCCGACGACTGCCCGACCACGACGCCGATCTCGAGTTCGAAATCCAGCCGCTTGCACGGTCCGAAACTCGGCAGCTCCGCCGACGGCGGCTTGAGCTGGCCGCGCGGGCGATGGATCTGGGTGCCGCTGACCACCACGGTCGAGGCGCGGCCGTTGTAGCCGATCGGGATGTGCAGCCAGTTCGGCAGCAGCGGATTGGTCTTGTCTCGGAACATGGTGCCGACATTGGTGGCGTGTTCCTTCGACGAATAGAAATCGGTGAAGCCCTCGACGCGGAGCGGCAAATGCAGCTTCACCTGGCGCATCGGCAGCAGCGCCTTGGCGCGCAACTCCGCATGGTCGCGCAGCTCGGGATTGTCGTGCCGCAGCAGCGCGCTGATCCGCGCCCGCGTGCTGCGCCAGACGTTCGGCCCGAGCGCCATGAAGGCATTGATCGACGATTGCGTGAACACGCCCTCCGGCAGGTCGAGCAGCTTCGCAGCTTGCAGCACGGCGAGGTCGAGCACGAAGTCGCCGATCGCGACACCGACGCGGGGAGCGGGATCGTCGGCCGTCGAGACCACGCCGTAAGGCAGGTTCTGGATCGGAAAGTCCGATTCCGGTTTCACATCGACGAAGGAGCGCAGGCGCGGATCGTTGGGGTGCATGAGGAGTCCTGGAACGTTGAACGGCTCGATTGGATCGGCGGGGCCTCTTCACCCTCCCCTTGAGGGGGAGGGTCGGCGCGCAGCCCGCGTAGCGGGGTGCGTGACGGGGTGGGGTGAGCCGCGCGCACAGCGGATGAACTCTTCGCCACCCCACCCCGCTCGCTGACGCGAGCGACCCTCCCCCTCCAGGGGAGGGTGATCCGCGCTGCGGCCACAAACGTTCATGTGCGATCGCCCCGCCGCACGCGGACAAAGGTCGAGAAGGCTCGGACGAAAGACGAGCCCATCATATTCACTCCGCATCCGGCTGCCGGCCCGGCTCTGCGGCGACGAAGGCGTCGAGTTTCATCGCTTCGGCTTCGATCTGGCGGATGCGTTCGAACGGGGCGAGGTCGGCGTCGAAGCGGCGGGCGTTGAAGATTTGCGGCACGATGCAGATGTCGGCCAGCGTCGGCCGGTCGCCATAGGCGAACGGCCCCGGCGTCTGCGCCAATCGCGCCTCGATCGCCGCAAAGCCCTGCTCGACCCACTCCTTCGACCAGCGGGCGCGATCGACCTCGTCGACGCCGAGTTCGGTCAGCCGCTTCAGGATTCGCAAATTGCCGATCGGATGAATGTCGCAAGCGACCGCATAGGCGATCTCGCGGACGATGGCGCGGGCCTTCGGATCTTTCGGCAGCAACGGCGGCTCGGGATGAGTCTCGTCCAGATATTCGATGATCGCCAGCGACTGGCCGAGATTGAACTCACCCTCGCTCCAATACGGCACCATTCCGGCGGGATTGATCCAGCGGAACGCCTCGAGGTTCTGCTCGCCGTTGCGCAAATGCACGTAGCGCTGCGCCACGATGATATTCTTCAGGTTGAGCGCGATTCTGACCCGATACGACGCGGACGAGCGAAAATAGCCGTACAGCACCGCGGCGTCGTGATCCTGAGCTTTGGTCATGGCCGGTTCGGATCGAAGCGCTTTTCGAGGCCGTTCCAGCAGTCCGCGTAATCGTCCTGCAACAGGCCGGAGCTTGCCGCATATTCGGTGACGCGCTGCGGGTAGCGGGTCTCGAACATGAATGCCATCGTGCCGGTCAGCTTCACCGGCTTGAGCTCACCGTTGCTGGCATGATCGAATGCTTCGCGGTCCGGGCCGTGCGGCAGCATCATGTTGTGCAGCGAGGCGCCGCCCGGCACGAAGCCCTGCGGCTTGGCGTCGTACACGCCGTAGATCAGCCCCATGAACTCCGACATGATGTTCATGTGATACCACGGCGGCCGGAACGTGTTGTCCGCCACCATCCAGCGCTCGGGGAAGATTACGAAGTCGATATTGGCGGTGCCAGGCGTCTCCGACGGCGAGGTCAGGACGGTGAAGATCGACGGATCGGGATGATCGAAGCCGATCGCGCCGACCGGCGAATAGGTGCGCAGGTCGTATTTGTACGGCGCGTAGTTGCCGTGCCATGCGACGACGTCGATCGGCGAATGCGGCAACTTGGTCACGTACAGCGAGCCGCCCCACTTCACATAAAGCTCAGTCGGTGTGTCCTTGTCCTCATAGGCGGCGACCGGGGTGAGGAAGTCGCGCGAATTGGCGAGGCAGTTGGCGCCGATCGGGCCGCGCTCCGGCAGCGTGAAGGCGCCGCCGTAGTTTTCGCACAGATAACCGCGCGCCGGGCCATCGACCAATTCGACCCGGAACTTGACGCCGCGAGGGATCACCGCGATCTCGGCCGGCTCGATGGTGATGATTCCGAACTCGGTGACGAGGCGCAGGCTGCCCTGCTGCGGCACGAACATCATCTCGCCGTCGGCATTGTAGAAGTGCTGATCGACCATCGACTGGGTGATGAGATAGAGATGCGTCGCCATCCCGGCCTGGGTGTTGACGTCGCCGGCCGTCGTCATCGTCCGCACGCCCTGCAGGAAGGTCAGCTTCTCCTGCGGCATCGGCGGCGGATCCCAGCGCAGCTGCGCGATCGGCAGGTCGTGCTCGAAGCACGGCGCCGAGCGCCACAGCCCCATGTCGGTCTTGGCGAAGCGGCCGGAGTGCTTCACCGAGGGACGAATGCGATACAGCCAGCTCCGCTCGTTGGCGCCGCGCGGCGCGGTGAACGGCGAGCCGGACAATTGCTCGGCATAGAGGCCGTAGGCGCAGCGCTGCGGCGAGTTGCGCCCAACCGGCAGTGCGCCGGGCAGCGCTTCAGTCTCGAACGAATTGCCGAAGCCGGACATGTAGCCGGGCGTAATGCCTTGCGATGAGCTGCCGAGGATCTGCGGAGCGGCATTGATGTTCATGGTCGTCCTCCGATCGGTTGGCGAGGGCGCGGCCGAAGCCGCGCTCGCGGTTCGGACTAGCCGCCCTGCAGGGCGGCCCACATTTCGCGGTCGCGCTCGGCGGTCCAGATCACCGGATCGTCGATGCCGGAGGCTTCGTCGAACGCGCGCGACACGTTGAACGGCAGGCAGTGCTCGTAGATCGCGAAGGACGAGAACTTCGGGTCCATCACCTCGCGGGTGGCATCCCAGGTCTCCTTCAGGCTACGGCCCTTGGCAACCGAGAGCTCGGCGGCGCCATACAGCGTGCCGACGAAGTCGCGGGTCATCGCGATCGCTTCGCGCGTGGTCTCCAGCCCTTGCAGCGCGTCGCCGCGGCCGGGTGCGATCGCCTTCGGATTGAACTCGCGGATTTCGTTCAGCGTCGCCGGCCATTCGCGCAAATACGCGTCGCCGCAATAGCAGGCCGAGTGATACTCGACGAGGTCGCCGGTGAACATCACCTGCGCATCCGGCACCCAGGCGACGATATCGCCGGAGGTGTGGCCGGCGCCGAGCTGCATCAGCCGCACCTCACGCTTGCCCAGGAACACCGACATCTCGCCGTCGAATGCCAGCGTCGGCCAAGTCAGCCCCGGAATGCTCTCGGCATCCTGAAACAGCCGCGGGAACCGGCCGTATTCCGAATCCCAATCCTGCTGACCGCGCTCCTCGATCAGCCGGTAGGTCTCCTGCGACGCGATGATGCCTTGCGCCTGATAGGCCGATGCTCCCAGTACGCGCACCGCATGATAGTGCGACAGCACGACGTATTTGATCGGCTTGTCGGTGACGCTGCGGACGCGCTCGATCACCTTATTGGCCATTGCCGGCGTCGCCTGGGCGTCGAACACCAAGCAGCCGTCGTCGCCGACGATCACCGCCGAATTCGGATCGCCCTCCGCCGTGAACGCATAGAGATCGGGGCCGATCTCGGAAAACGTCACCTTCTTCTCGGCGAGGTCGGTCGTGGAGGCGAAGCCTTTGGCCATGTGGCGTCCTTACTAGTTGTCGACTCGTTCACGCGCTTGCGCGCTGATCATTCCAGGTCGTCATTCCGGGGCGCTCGCGCAGCGAGCGAACCCGGAATCCCGAGCTGTTCTGCGACCGCCGCTTCGCCCGGTCACTTCGAGATTCCGGGTTTGCGCCTGAAGGCGCGCCCCGGAATGACGAACCTTGGGGCGACGCGCCTGCGCCGCACGGTTTCATTGACGTCAGTCACTCCCGTTGCCCTTCACTCACCACTCCCCGCTTCGCCAACGCGGTCGCCTCGCGCAGCAGGTCGAGATCGCCGATGTGGTTGGCGAGGATCAGCACCAGCGCGGCATCGAGCGCCGCGCTCTGTTCGTCGCTGAGCCCGCGATGCGCCTCAACGATCAGCCGATAAGCGGCGTCGGGATCGGCGAAATTGCTGGAGGTGGAGAGAGTGGCGGTCATTGGATGCCCCTCCCCTTCGAACGCCCTCGTCTGCACATCGACGTCTCCCCAGCCGCGGCGAGCCCCCTCGCCCCGCTCTTGCGGGGAGAGGGTTGGGGTGAGGGGCGACGCGAGCAAGGCGTCTCGGCCTCGTCGAGACGCCCCCTCACCCGGTCCGCATCTCGCGATCCTGACCGACCTCTCCCCGCACGCGGGGAGAGGTTAGGTCGTGCCTGCGGTGAGAGGCTCCGCACCATGCACTGCGATGCTCGTTCAACACTCGGAGTCACGACAGATATCATCACCGCCCTCATCGTCCGCAGGCCCGCGCCAACGCCGCGTCGACGGCGGCCTGCGTCGGGCGCCGGAACCGCGCGGCCACATAGCCATCGGGACGGAGCAGATAGGCAGCGCCGGGCGTGGCGTCATAGCGGGCGGCGAATACGCCGTCTTCGTCGCGCAGCGGCGCGTCACCGCCGATCCGAAGACTGCGAACGCCTTGCGGCACCGGCGCCGCCGCACCATTGGCACGCTCCAGCAGCACGAAGCCGCCTCCGGCCTGCATGAAGGCTTCGGTCAGATAGACCGGCGTGCCATCGGCCGCCTTCAGCGGCGCGTCGCGCATCGCAGCGCCAGGCCCGGGGCCCGAACTCCATACGTCGACATCATCCGTCGACAGCGAGGATTGGTAAACCGAAGGGGTCGACAGTCGGCCGGCATTGACCATCCGCTTGGCGAATTCGACATCGTGCGCCAGCGCCAGCACCGCGTCGCGCAGCCGGCGTTCCTGCTTGGAATGCGGCGCGATGAAATCGGTCGAGCGCGTGGAGTGGCGGATGTTGTCGTCGGCCGCCTGGCTGCGCTCGATGTCGTAGCTGTCGAGCAGGCTGGCCGGGGCCTGCCCGCGTAACACCAGATCGAGTTTCCAGGCGAGGTTCTCGCCGTCCTCCAGACCCGAGTTCGCGCCGCGCGCGCCGAACGGCGACACCTGATGCGCCGAGTCACCGGCGAAAATCACCCGCTCGTGCAGAAAGCGCTGCATCCGCCGGCATTGGAACTTGTAGATCGAGATCCACTCGAAGCTGAAATCGCCGTGGCCGAGCATCCGCTCGATCCGCGGCCTCACCCGCTCCGGCTGGCGCTCGACCGCGGCATCAGCCTCGGGTCCGATCTGCAGATCGATCCGCCAGACATCGTCGGGCTGGCGATGCAGCAATGCCGACTGGCCGCTATGGAACGGCGGATCGAACCAAAACCAGCGCTCAGTCGGAAACTCCGCCGTCATCTTCACGTCGGCGATCAGGAACTGATCTTCGAACACTTCGCCGGCGAACTCAGCGCCGACCATGCCGCGCAGGCTTGAGCGGGCGCCGTCGCAGGCAATCACATAGTCGGCCGCGAGACGATACGGCCCGTCCGGCGTTTCGATCGTCAGTTCGGCGTGATCGTTATGCTGAGCAAGCGCCGTCACCTTGTTGCGCCAGCGCAGATCGATCTGCGGCAGTTGCTGCACACGGCCGACCAGAAACGCCTCGGCGTAGTATTGCTGCAGATTGATGAAGGCCGGCATCTTATGGCCGGTCTCCGGCAGCAGGTCGAAGCGGTACACCATCTCGTCGCGACGAAAGATCTTGCCGACCTGCCAGACCACGCCCTTTTCGACCATCTGCGCACCGACGCCGAGCCGGTCCCAGACTTCGAGCGCGCGCTTGGAAAAACAGATCGCCCGCGAGCCCTCGCCGATCCTGTCGGCGTCGTCGAGCAGCACAACCTTCTGCCCGCGCTGCGCCAGATCGATCGCAAGCGACAATCCGACCGGACCGGCACCGACCACTACCACCGGATGGCGCGCCGGATCCTGTCGATCCTGATCCGGGTGCCGGCGATAGCCGAACTGGAAATGCTCCTGATGGGCCATCGGCCTCAGCCCTGCCGACCCGTCCGCCCTTGCAAAGCGCTGGTCAAGGCGTCCTCCTGCGTGATAGTTTCATTTGCAACTATCTAAGCCGCAGTCGTCGCGCCGCGCAACCCGGCCTCGGAGTTTTTTTTGACGAAGCTCGATTTGTTCTCGTTCGTGCCGTTCCAGCTCAACCGGCTGGCCGCGGAAGTCAGCGCCGCGCTCTCGGAGGAGTATCAGCAGCGCTACGGGCTGGATATTCCCGGATGGCGCATTCTCGCCACGCTCGGTTTCCGCAACGACGCCTGCACGGCGCAGTTCATTGCGCAGTGCACACGCACGCACAAATCGACCATCAGTCGTGCGGTGACTGGCCTGTTGGAGCGCGAACTGATCGAACGCGTCGAAAACGAGGACGATCGCCGCGAGTTTCGGCTGCGTCTGACCAAGAAAGGCCGCTGCCTGTATCACGAGCTGGTGCCGCGGCTGAAACGGAAGGAACAGGAGATCCTGTCCTGCCTGTCGTCGCGGGAGCGTGACCAACTGGCGACTGCTCTCGGCAAGATCGAGCGGCATCTGAACCTGATCCAGGCCAGCCACGACCACTCCGAGACGGCGCCGACAAAGGTGGCGGCTTCGGTTGGATAGCCCTCCCCGGGTCCACGGGTCGCGATCCGTAAATACCGGACTGCTACAACGATCGGAGGCGACACCGGGGATGATTGACAGGCGCGACGACGGCGGGGTGAGATGCGGTGCACAAAGACTGAGTTGATCGCCTCGCCCACGCAGCCCCAGCTCTGCAGGCCCCGCATCGCATGAAGATCCATCTCGGTTTGGTCGTGCTTCTACTCGCCGCGATGATCGCAGCGCCTCGCTCCCATGCGGCAGATAGTTCGGCGCCGCGGGTCGCGCTGGTGATCGGCAACAGTAAATATCCGGATGCCGACAAGCCGCTGAGTCAGTCGGTCAGTGATGCCCGCGAGCTCGCCGATGACCTGAAGCGCGCCGGCTTCGATGCAGAACTCGGCGAGGACCTGAGCGGCGATGCGATGCGGCGCGCGTTCGACCGACTGTATCAGCGGACCAAGCCCGGCGCAGCCGCACTGGTGTTCTTCAGCGGCTTCGGCATCCAGTCGGGCCGGCAGAGCTATCTGATCCCGGTCGATGCGCAGATCTGGACAGAGCCTGACGTACGGCGCGACGGCATCGCGCTCGAGACTGTTCTCAATGAGCTGAATAGTCGCGGCGCATCGGTCAAGATCGCGCTGATCGACGCCTCCCGGCGCAATCCTTTCGAGCGACGCTTCCGCAGTTTCTCCGCCGGCCTCGCCCCGGTGATCGCGCCGAGCGGCTCGCTGGTGATGTATGCCGCCGCGCTGAGCGCTGTCGTCACCGACAATGACAGCGCCCGTAGCCCGTTCGTCACGGCGTTGCGCGAGGAAATCCGCGCGGCCGGACGATCCGCCGAGGAGGCGTTCAATCGCACCCGGACCGCCGTCACCCGCGCCTCGCGCGGCGAGCAGGTGCCGTGGATCTCGTCATCGCTCGCCGAGGACTTTGTGTTCACCCCCGGTGCCAAGGCAGACAAGCCTGCCGTCGCCGAGCCTGCGAAACAGCCCGCAGCCCCCGCCCCGGCGGAGAGCGCAAAACCACCGACGGCGCCGCCCGAAACCAAGCCGCCACAGGCCGCGGAAGCGAAGCCTTCCACCAGCCGTGACGACGACAAACTGGTGCTGGCGCTCGCGAGCGATCCAACGGTGAAATCGCTGACCGCTCAGATTGCGGACAAACCGTCCGACGGCAATGCGTATTACCGGCGCGGTCAGGTCTATGCCAGCAAGGGCGCGTACCGGTCGGCGATCAAGGACTTCAACGAGGCGATCCGGCTGAACGGCAAGGATGTCGAAGCCTACAACAACCGCTGCTGGGTCCGGACCGTGATCGGCGAACTCGAGCCCGCACTGGCCGACTGCGATCAGGCGCTGCAGCTCCGGCCGAACTTCGTCGATGCGCTGGATAGCCGCGGGCTGTTGCATCTGAAGAGCGGCCGCGACAAGGCCGCGATCGCCGATTTCGACGCCGCGCTCAAGGTCAATCCACGACTGACCTCGTCGCTGTACGGCCGCGGGCTGGCGCGCAAACGGATCGGGCTCGCCTCCGAAGGCGAAATCGACCTGACCACCGCCAAAAAGCTCGATCCCAACATCGGCAAGGAGTTCTCCGGCTACGGCGTGCAGTAGGGCTTTGAACCTGCTGCCGCGATGGCGCGACGATCAGGGACCAGAATGATGCGAGGCAGATCCTTCACCAGCGAAGCGACCGCCGGATCGCAGGAGGACAAATCATGACCTGGAGGTCCGCAGCCCTACACCGCGCCAAGGTCGGCGCACTCATCCTGGCACTCGGCGCGGCATCCCCGTTCGGTGCCGCAACGGCCGGCGAGGTGACGTCGGACCAGATCGTGCGGGCGCTGACGCCGAACAAGCCGCTCACCCGCAGCCTGTCGGCCGCGCAGCCGGCCGCCGCGACGGGCGATCCGACCCAGGCCAAGTTCGTCGACAGCCTGCGCAACCGTCCAACCCGGTCCCTGTCCTCCGGCGAGCGGACCCAGATCGCCGAGATCACCAAGGACAAGCCGAACATCGATCTCGAAATCACCTTCGAGTACAACTCCGCCAATATCAGCCGGCAGGCGGCAGCGGCCGTCGAAGCGCTTGGCAAGGCGCTGTCCAATCCCGATCTGAAAGGCGGGACCTTCGTGGTCGCCGGCCATACCGACAGCGTCGGCAGCGACAGCTTCAATCAGGACCTGTCGGAACGCCGCGCCGACACCATCAAGCGCGTGCTGGTCGAGAAGTACGGCATTGCGGGCGACGACCTCGTCACTGTCGGTTATGGCGAGAGCCGGCTGAAAGATCCGGCGCATCCCGATAGCGGCATCAATCGCCGGGTGCAGGTGGTCAACATGTCCGACCAGAGCGCCGCGGCCAAATGAGCAGCGCTCCAACCGATCCCTACCTTGCTTCAAGGCGTTCCGTTCCCCGGGGCGCCTTCGCTGTTTTGTCACTATTGGTCGGTGTATAGAGGGGCCCGGCGCGCCCGCGCGTGAAACCGGACTAACGCCAGGCCTATCGAAAGTTCGCCGAGTACCAAGATGATCAATGCGTGGATCCGCCCGAACCTGTCGCCGGCACGCGCTGCGATCGCCGCAAGCCTGCTTTGTGGCCTGGTCACGATGGCCCGCGCGGATCAGCCCGCCGGCAATGCCGGCGTGCAGGTCGTCGTCGCCAAAGCCACCAGCGCCTGCTTCTCCGACAAGGTTCGGGTTACCGGCTTCGTGGTGCCGCGCAAGGAAGCGGTGGTGATCGCCGACAGTGACGGCCGTGTCACCGACGTACTGGTGCGCGAGGGCGATGTCGTCACCGATAATCAGGATCTCGTTCGAGTAACCGGTCCCGGCGGCAACAGGACGCTGAAAGCACCGGCCGCGGGCCTGATCACCGAAGTGCGGACTATCGCCGGTGCACCGGCTTCGCCGCTCGCCGGACCGATGCTGCGGATCGCGGTCGGCAACGAACTCGAAGTCGATGCCGAAGTGCCAAGCATTCACGCCCTCAAGGTCGGCCCCGGTGCCTCCGCGCGGATCAGCCGCGACGACGGCACCGAACTCACCGGCACGGTGCGGCTCGCTGCACCACAGATCGACCGCAAGACTCAATTCGGCCAGGTGCGGATCGCACTCGCTGCGTCACCCGCCCTGAAAGTCGGCATGTTCGTGCGCGTCACCATCGATGCGCGGCGGAGCTGCGGCGTCGCGATCCCGCGCTCGGCAATCGATCACTCGACCGTGCAGGTGGTGAAGGACAACGTCGTCGAAACCCGCTCGGTCAAGGTCGGCCTGACCTCCGATCATGCGATCGAGGTTATCGACGGGGTCCGCGAAGGCGAGATCGTGGTCGCCGACGCCGGCACTTCGCTGCACGACGGCGACCGCATCAAGCCGATCTTCACCGACGATTCCGAGCGATCGAAAGCGCGCTGATGGGCCTCAACGTTTCCTCCTGGTCGATCCGGCACCCGCTGCCCTCGATCGTGTTCTCGATCATTCTGCTGGCGCTGGGCTGGATCAGCTTCACCAAGCTGGCGGTGACGCGACTGCCGAGCGCCGACATCCCGGTGATCTCGGTCGCGGTGTCGCAGTTCGGCGCGGCGCCGGCCGAGCTGGAAGCGCAGGTCACCAAGACCATCGAGGACGGCGTCTCCGGCGTCGAAGGCGTCCGCCACATCGCCTCGTCGATCACCGACGGCTTGTCGGTGACGACGATCCAGTTCGCGCTGGAAACCAACACCGAGCGCGCGCTCAACGACGTCAAGGATGCGGTGACGCGAGTCCGCGCCAACCTGCCGCAGAACATCAACGAACCACTGATCCAGCGTGTCGACGTGATCGGGCTGCCGATCGTCACCTATGCGGCGATCTCGCCCGGCAAGACGCCAGAACAGCTCTCCTGGTTCGTCGACGACGTCGTCAAGCGCGCGCTGCAGGGCGTGCGCGGCGTCGCCCAGGTCGAGCGGATCGGCGGTGTCGAGCGCGAGATCCTGGTATCGCTCGATCCGGACCGGCTGCGCGCTGCGGGACTGACCGCGCTCGACGTGTCGCGGCGGCTGCGCGGCACCAATGTCGATCTCGCCGGCGGCCGCGCCGAGATCGGCAACAACGATCAGGCGATCCGCACGCTCGCCGGCGCCCGGACGCTCAACGACCTTGCCGGCACCATGATCAGCCTGAATGCCGGCGGCGAGGTGCGGCTCGACGATCTCGGCACCGTCACCGACACCATCGCGGCGCGCCACACCTTCGCGCGCTTCAACGGCGAGCCGGTGGTGGCGCTCGGCATCAAGCGCTCCAAAGGCGCCAGCGACGTCGTGGTCGCCGAGGCGGTGCAGAAGCGGATCGATGCACTGAAGGCGCAGTATCCCGATGTCGAGCTGAAGCTGATCGACACCTCGGTTGACTACACCAAAGGCAATTACGAGGCGGCGATCTCGACCCTGTTCGAGGGCGCGATCCTCGCCGTGATCGTGGTGTTCCTGTTCCTGCGCGACTTCCGCGCCACCGTGATCGCCGCGATCTCGCTGCCGCTGTCGATCTTCCCGGCGTTCTGGGCGATGGACATGCTGGGGTTTTCGCTGAACCTGGTCAGCTTCCTCGCAATTACCCTGTCGACCGGCATCCTGGTCGACGACGCCATCGTCGAGATCGAGAACATCGTCCGCCACATGCGGATGGGCAAATCGCCCTATCAGGCGGCGATCGAGGCCGCCGACGAGATCGGCCTCGCGGTGATCGCGATCTCGCTGACCATCATCGCGATCTTTGCACCCGCCAGCTTCATGTCGGGCATCGCCGGACAGTTCTTCAAGCAGTTCGGCATCACCGTTTCGGTGCAGGTGTTCTTCTCGCTGCTGGCGGCGCGGTTCGTGACCCCGGTGCTGGCGGCGTATTTCCTCAAAGACCATCCGCACGTCGAGAAGCCGCCGGGCCGGGTGCTGCGGACCTACACCCGCATCGTCACCTGGTCGGTGCAGCATTATTACATCACGGTGCTGATCGGGCTCGGCATCTTCGCCGCGTCGATCTGGAGCATCGTGCTGCTGCCCCAGGGCTTCCTGCCGGCGCAGGACACCGCGCGCTCGGTGCTGGCGATGCAGCTGCCGCCCGGCACCCAGATCGGCACCACCGAAAAAACCACCGAGGCGATCGTCAAGCTGCTGCGTGAGCGGCCCGAGGTGAAAAGCGTATTCGTCGATGGCGGCCGGGTGCCGCCCGGCATCCAGGAAGTGCGCCGCGCCTCGCTGATCATCAACTACACGCCGAAGCACGACCGCTCGATCACCCAGCGCGAACTCGAGCACGTGATCAGTAAGCAGCTCGATCAGGTGCCGGACATCCGCTACTGGTTCCTCGATGAGAACGGCCTGCGCGCGATCTCGCTGGTGGTGACCGGCGACGACAGCGCCGTGGTCGACAACGTCGCCCAGGAACTCGCCTCGCAGATGAAGCGGATTCCGCTGATCTCCAACGTGATTTCGGAGACCGCGCTGGATCGGCCCGAACTGCGGATTCGCCCCCGCGCCGATCTCGCCGCCCGGCTCGGCGTCTCGACCGAGAGCCTGTCCGAGACCATCCGCGTTGCGACCATCGGCGATGTCGGCCCGGCGCTCGCCAAATTCGACGCCGGCGACCGGCTGGTGCCGATCCGGGTGCAGCTCGAAGATTCGGCACGCGGCGAGCTCGCCACGCTCGAACAACTTCAGGTGCCGATCTATGGCGGCCGCGGCGCGGTGCCGCTGTCGGTCGTCGCCGACGTCAAATTCGATCAGGGCCCGACCAGCATCAATCGCTACGACCGTCTGCGCCAGGCCACCGTCGCGGCCGACCTCGTCGGCAATGCCGCGCTGGGCGATGCCACCAAGCAGATCAACGACCTGCCGGTGATGAAGTCGCTGCCGAAGGGCGTCAAAGTCAGCCCCTCGGGCGATGCGGAGAACCTCGCCGAGCTGTCGGACGGCTTCGCCACCGCGATCAGCGGCGGCCTGATGATGGTATATGCGGTGCTGGTGCTGCTGTTCGGCACCTTCCTGCAGCCGATCACCATCCTGTTCTCGCTGCCGCTGTCGATCGGCGGTGCGATCGGCGCGCTGCTGCTGACCGGCAAGCAGCTCACCACGCCGGTGTGGATCGGCATATTGATGCTGATGGGCATCGTCACCAAGAATGCCATCATGCTGATCGAATTCGCCATGGAGGCGATGCGCGAGGGCAAGAGCCGTGACGCGGCGATCATCGACGCCGGCCAGAAGCGCGCCCGTCCGATCGTGATGACGACGATCGCGATGGTGGCCGGCATGACGCCGAGCGCGCTGGCATTCGGCGCCGGCGGCGAATTCCGCTCGCCGATGGCGCTGGCGGTGATCGGCGGCCTGATCTTCTCCACGGTGCTGTCGCTGATCTTCGTGCCCGCGGTATTCATGATGATGGATGACGTCGGCCGCGGCTTCTGGGTGGTCGGCAAGCGACTGCTGAGCGGCAGTGCGCGCGCCGCGACCGAAGCCGTGACGGCGACGCCCTCGGCCAGCGCCGAGCCGGCGCCGCCTGCCAAAAAACCGTCGTTCTGGCGCGGCTAGGTCGGCGGATCAACGAGCAGCCGGATGTGTAAGGAGCCAAAATGAAGCCGATCAGGATCGCAGGCGCCATTGCGGCTCTGCTCCTCGTCGCAGCCACGCTGCTGATCGCGATCGGGATTCCGGCCGGCGCCCTGACCGGCGCGATCCAGAGCCGGATCGAGCGCGACACCGGCTATCGGGTGACGATCGCCGGGACCGGCACCGTCCGGCTGTTTCCGGCAGTCGCGCTCACCTTGCACGATGTCAGTGCGGAACTACCGGGCGGCCGCACCACCGATCCGCGCCTGAAGATCGCCACTGTCCGCGCCGAACTGCCGCTGACCAGCCTGATCTCGGCGACGCCGCGGCTCACCGAACTGACCCTGATCAGTCCTGAACTACACCTGCCGCTGCTGCGCCAGCGCGACGAAGCCGGCGCCACGCCGGCGCGCAAAGGCAGCGCGGAGCTCGCCGACATCGAACGCATCGTGGTTCAGGACGGCGTCGTAGTGATGACCAGCACGGCCGACAACATCGAACGCCGCATTGCCGGCATTCAGGCCGACATCGAACGTGAGGACGCCGACGGGCCGATCACCGCCAGCGGATCGGCCACGCTCGGCCGCTCGCCGCTGTCGTTCGAACTCACCACCACGCCGCCGGCGGATGACAAGCAGCCGATGCTGGTCGATCTCACGCTCGATGCGCCGGGGCTGCTGACGTCGCGGCTCAGCGCCAAGGCGGAAGCGCGGCTGCGCGGCACCACGTTCGCGGTCAACGGCATCAGCGGCAAGCTGGGCGACGCGCCGTTCAATGGCTGGGCCTCCGTAGATGTCACCGGCAAGCCGGTGGTCAAGCTCGACCTCGATTTCCAGCGGCTGGACCTCATCGCTATCACCCGAACCGCGCCTCCCGGCTCACCGTGGAGCGAAACGCCACTCGATCTCGCCGGCCTCAACTACGTCGACGCCGACGTGCGGCTGTCCGCCACCGAACTGCACATCGGTGCTGCTCGGATTGCACCGGCTTCGGCCGACGCCAAGCTTTCCGGCGGGGTGCTGTCGGTGCAAGCCAGCCGTCTCGCCGCCTATGGCGGGCAAGCGACCGGAAAGCTGGCGATTGACGCCTCCGGAGCCGTCCCCGCTTTCGATCTGCAGGGCGACCTCAGCGACGTTCATGCGCTGCCGCTGCTCGACGGCCTCGCCGATTTCGAGCGGCTCGATGGGCGGCTGCAGGCGAAGCTGGCACTGCGCAGCAGTGGCGGCAGCGCGCGCGCGATCGCCTCCAACCTGAACGGCAGTGCTGCGGTCGGGCTTCGCGACGGCGCGATCCACGGCATCGATGTCGTCCGGATGATCCGCAATCTGACCGCCCACACCCAGGACGGCTGGCAGATCGCTCCGACCGACGCCACAGATCTCAGCGAATTCGCAGCCTCGTTCCGGATCGCCCAGGGCAAGGCCGAGACCTCCGATCTCAAGCTTGCCGGTCCGCTGGTGCGGATGACTGGGGCCGGAGCTATCGACCTGCCGACCAAAACACTGGCGCTCAAGGTTGAGCCCAAGCTGGTGCTGACGACACAAGGACAGAGCGCGTTGGAGCGAAGTGTTGCGCCCGCCCCGGAGCCGATCGGCTTCGGCATTCCGGTCAGGATCGAGGGCCCGTGGATCGCACCTCGCATCTTCCCCGACATCGCCGGCGTGCTCGACGATCCGGATAAGGCGTATCAGCGCCTGCGCGAAGTCGGCAGCGGCCTGTTCGGCCTGCTCGGCAGCAGCCGCGACGATCGCAACAACTCAGGCGGCTCCGACCGCTCTGACGGCGACAGCGGTGCGGCGGTGAACGCGATCATCAAGCAGCTATTCGGACGGTGACGATCGATGCGAACCGGCAAGATCACGACCAGCGGGAAGCGTGTGAGCGCCGCCTGGATGGCATCGGGACGAGGATCCACCATGACCAGGCTGACCGCTGATCCTCTCCGTTTGGGGTCTGATCTTCAGCGTGCAACGCTGCTGGCGCTGGCGATCAGCTGCGCGCTGGCATCTCCGGTCCGAGCGCAGGGAAGCGAAGCGGCCGCCCAGACAGTCACAGTATTTCCCGCCGCCAAGGCCTGCTTTCCGGCGGTGGTCGAGGTCTCCGGATTCCTGATCCCCCGCGACGAGGTCTCGGTTCGCCCGGACCGACCGGGCGCCAAGATCAGCGACGTGCTGGTCGAGCCCGGTGAGACGGTCACCCAAGGCCAAGCCCTGGCGAAGCTCGACGGCGGCAGCACGGTGCAGGCGCCGGTTGCCGGCCTCGTATCCGCTTCGACAGCGTTGATCGGCGCCCCGGCGTCGCCGAAGGGCGAAGCGCTGTTCACCATCGTCACCCGCGGCGAGTTCGATCTGGTCGGACAGGTGCCGACCCGCGACATGCCGCGGCTGTCGGTCGGCCAGACCGCCACCGTGAAGGTGGTCGGCGACAAGAGCGAGATGCAAGGCAAGGTCCGCCGCGTGTCCGCCACGGTGGAGCCGAAGACCCAGCTCGGCAACGTGTTCGTCGGTATCAGCTCGGACAAACGCCTGCTCGCCAACGCCTCCGGCCGCGCCACCATCAAGACCGGCGAGAGCTGCAACATCTCGGTGCCGCTCACCGCGGTGATCTACAACCCGGTCGGCACCATCGTGCAGGTGGTGCGGCGGCAGGTGGTCGAAACCCGCCGAGTCGAGATCGGCCTGATGAACGGCGGCAACGTCGAGATTCGCGAGGGCCTGAAGGAAGGCGACATCGTGGTCGAACGCGCCGGTGCACTGCTCCGCGAAGGCGATGCGGTGCGCCCGGTGCTGGCCGCCGGCGCCTCGGCGAAATAACACCGAGACGCCTGGCTGCTTTAGCCGTGACCGATCCGCTGTAGCGAGTTACGGCGACGAGCTATCGGACCAGGGACAAGCGAGGCTGCGGCGCCCGCTCCTTGTCGGCGAACACCGCATAATACAGCGCGTAGGCCCAACCGATCCCGGTCCAGCCGAGCAACAGGTTGCCGACGTAGAGACCCCATTTGTATTCGACGTTGCGCGCAAACGCGATCAGCATCGGCAGGCAGTACAGCGCAGCAGCAATGAGATACATCGACCACACGATCGCCGGCATATTGGCGTCGTAGGGCAGTCCAGCCAGAGCAGACATTGTCTTCCTCCATGAGACCTGATGAGAAACGGCACTGTCTTTCCCTTTGGAGCTGACGAGCAAACTAACGGGGCCGTTCAAGCGGGCCCCGACGAGGGATTATCGTTGCGTCGACTGTGCGAAAGACGCACCGCAGCAAACTTTGTTTGAAATCAAAAGCACACCACCGAAGACTGCGGCACTTCAACGCGGCGACGGGTGGCGACACGACGTCGAGGCCGGCGATAGGTATCAGCAGGCCATTCGCGACTGGTATCAGGAATAACGCCGACGGAATTGCCCGTCGCCCGAGGAAACACAGCGAACAGCCGCCCCCGGCCCGCTCTGGTCACGCCACCTCGTCCACGCGACTGAAATCAATGGCGAGAGACGCGGCTACGTAATTCACTCAGTACAGCCACCTCATGGACAGCCGCCGATTGGTAGTCCCACGAGTAACATTAGTCGTGCACCGTGAGGTATTTAGGATCTCGTCCATTGAACCGGACGCTGCTCCGGGATTCCCAAGATCGCCCGCGGGTGAGTGATTCATACGGCTTCGACCTGAGAGGCTTAGATGCGACTTTCAATCACCCGGGCGGTTCTTCTGTTCGGCCTCATCATCGGCTCCGGCCTCACAGCGATCTTCGGCGCCAGCTTGTATGGCCTCTCTCAGCTCAAGGTCGGCGGACCGCTGTATGAGCAGATCAAGCTCGGCAACGATCTGGTGGCCGACATCCTGCCGCCGCCCGCCTATGTGATCGAAGCCTATCTGGAGGCGACGCTGGCGCTGGAAGACCCCGGCTCCTTGGCGCTTCACCGCGAGCGGCTCGGCCGCCTCAAGAAGGAGTACCAGGAACGTCACGCCTTCTGGAGCAAGGCGCCACTCGAGCCCGCCATCAAGGCCCGGCTGATCGATGATTCCGACCGCGAGGTGCAGAAATTCTGGCGCATCGTGGATGCAAGCCTGCTTCCGGCGATCGAGGCCAAGGACCCGGACACCTCGATGCAGGCCTACAAGGATCTGACCGCCGCCTACACGGCGCATCGCGCGATCATCGACGATATCGTCAAGCGCACCAACGATCTCAACGCCGCCACCGAAGCCGCAACCGCCGTCCGCGTCACGGACCTGAATTATCTGCTGTGGGGCGTGTCCGGCACGGTGTTCCTGCTGTTCGTGGCCGGGCTGACGGCGATCGTCAAAGGGGTGATCGTGCCGATCACCGGGATGACTGAGGTGATGCGGCGGCTGGCGAGCGGGGATCGGGCCGTTGCTATTCCGGCGATCGAACGCGGCGACGAGGTCGGCGCGATGGCGCGGGCCGTTCAGGTGTTCAAGGATAACGCGCTGCGGGTCGAAGCCATGGAGTCCGAGCAGGGCATCAAGGCGCGAGCCGACGCCGACCGCCGCACCGAGATGCACAAGATGGCCGACGATCTCGACCGCGCCATCGGCCGCATCGTGCAGACCGTGACCTCCACCTCCACCGAAATGGAGGCTGCCGCGCGACAGCTCGAGGGTGCGGCCGAGACGACGCAGCGGCTGGTGACCACGGTGGCTGCGGCCTCGCAACAATCCACCGCGACCGCGCAATCCGCCTCGGCCTCCTGCAACGAGGTGGCCTCGTCGGCCTCGCAGATCGGTCAACAGGTCCGACAGTCGCAGAACATCTCGCAGGCCGCCGTCCGGCAGGCGCAGGAAACCAACGCGCGGATCGCCGAGCTGTCGAAGGCGGCCGGACGCATCGGCGATGTGGTGGATCTGATCAACGCGGTCGCCTCGCAGACCAACCTGCTGGCGCTCAACGCCACCATCGAGGCGGCGCGAGCCGGCGAGGCAGGCAGGGGCTTTGCGGTCGTCGCCGCGGAGGTGAAGGCGCTGGCGGCGCAGACCGCGCGCGCCACCGACGAGATCACCGAGCAGATCTCCCAGATGAAAGCTGCGACGGAATCCTCGGTGTCGGCGATCGAAGCGATCGGCAACACCATCCTGCAGATCTCGGAGATTTCGGATTCGACCGCTTCGGCCGTCGATCACCAGGGCGCCGCGATGCGGGAGATCGCCAGCACGGTGCGGCAGTCGGCGGATGCTGCGACCGAGGTCTCAGGGACGATCGGCGCGGTCCGCGACGGCGCCCAGAACACCGGCGCGGCCTCCACCCATGTGCACGATCTCGCCGCCGCGCTGCTGGCGGAAAGCCGCCATCTCAAGACCGAGGTCGATCGGTTCTCGGCCGCGGTGCGGGCCGCCTGATCGACACGGCGCGGCGCTGTTTGGCGCCGCGCCGGGCAGCCTTACGCGCTGCGCGCCAGCGCGCCGTCGATCATCGACACCGCATTGCCGACGCCATAGACGGCGACGAACGAGCCGAACCGCGGCCCCTTCTCCTGGCCGAGCAGCACTTGGTACAGCATGTTGAACCAGTCGAGCGACACGCCCGGCTTGCCGTCCTTGGCGGTCTTCTTGTGATCGAGGAACGGCTCGCGGCGGCCGATCTCGTACACTACGTCCTGGATCGCCTCGGCGGTCGCATCCGCCGGCAGCTGTGACAGCGCATCGCGCAGATCCTGCAGCGCGGCGCGCTCGGCGTCGGTCGGATCGCGGAACACCTTGGTGGGCGCCACGAAGTCGCGGTAGTAATTGATCGCGTAACCGACCATCGCGTCGAGCTTGGGATGGCTCTGCGGCGTCACGCCCGGCCGGTAGCGACCGATGAAGCCCCACAGCGTATCGGCGTTCTCGGCATTGGACGACGACACCAGCGTCAACAGCAGCTGGAACGTCACCGGCATGTCGGCCTGCGGCGGATTGCCGGAATGGATGTGCCAGACCGGATTGGCGAGCCGCTGCTTCAGATCCTGCCGCGCGTAGCCATCGAGGAACTGCTGATACTCGTCGACATTGCGCGGGATCACGTCGAAATACAGCCGCTTCGCGGCCTTCGGTTCGCGATACATGAACAGCGACAGCGATTCCGGCGATGCGTAGCGCAGCCACTCCTCGATCGTCAGGCCGTTGCCCTTCGACTTCGAGATTTTCTGGCCCTTGTCGTCGAGGAACAGCTCGTAGTTGAAGCCTTCCGGCGGCGTGCCGCCGATCGCCTGGGCGATCTTGCCGGACAGCTTCACGGAATCGATCAGGTCCTTGCCGGCCATTTCGTAGTCGACGCCGAGCGCGGTCCAACGCATCGCCCAGTCCGGCTTCCATTGCAGCTTGCAGTGGCCGCCGGTGACCGGAACGGTGATGCGTTCATTGGTTTCCGGATCATCGTACGAAATCGTGCCGGCCTTGACGTCGTGCGCGACGATCGGCACCTGCAGCACCACGCCGGTGCGCGGGCAAATGGGGAGGAACGGCGAATAGCTGGCGGCGCGCTCCTCGCGCAAGCTCGGCAGCATGATCGCCATCACCTTCTCGAGCCGCTCCAGCACCTTCAGCAGCGTCGCGTCGAACCGGCCCGACTTGTAGTACTCGGTCGCTGAGGCGAACTCGTAGTCGAAACCGAAGGTGTCGAGGAAGGCGCGCAGCCGCGCGTTGTTGTGGGCGCCGAACGAATCATGGGTGCCGAACGGATCCGGCACGCTGGTCAGCGACTTGCCGAGATTCTTCTCCAGCAGCTCCTTGTTCGGCACGTTGTCCGGCACCTTGCGCAGGCCGTCCATATCGTCCGAGAACGCCAGCAGCTTGGTCTTGATCTTGTCGTCGGTCAGCACGCGGAAGGCATAGCGCACCATCGTGGTACGCGCGACCTCGCCGAACGTGCCGATATGCGGCAGGCCCGAGGGACCATAGCCGGTCTCGAACAGCACCTCCTCCTTCGGATGCTTTTTCAGCCGGTTCACCAGCGCGCGCGCCTGCTCGAACGGCCAGGCGTTGGATTGTTCGGCGAGGGTGCGCAGCTCGGAAGCGCTCGGAAGGTCGATCGTCGTCATTCAGGTCTCCAGCCGCCCTTGAAGGCGGGTCTTTCAAAACGGGCTGACGGAAAAATACCGGAGCCACAAGTCGGTGTACTGGCCCTTTTCCCAAACCCGGAACAGCGCCCAATTCAGCGCCTGGCGCAACGTGTCGTTGCCCTTGCGCACCGCGATGCCGACGCCCTCGCCGAAATAGCGGCTCTCCAGGAACGGGGCGCCGGAGAACGCGCAGCAATTCTCCGAGTCGGTGCCGTTGATCCAGAACGCCAGCGAGATCGCGTCGCCGAAGATGAAGTCGACTTCGCCCCGCTTCAGCGCGGCACGCAGCGCCTCGGCATTCGGATAGGAATGCAGCTCGGCGTCGGTGAACATCGCCTTCAGATAGGCCTCATGCGCCGAGCCTGCGACCGCGCCGACCTTGCGGCCTTCGAGAAACTCAGGACGCATCTCCGGCATCACCGCATCCTTGCGGGCGACGAAGCGCGCGGGCGTGCGGTAATAGGGATCGGTAAAGTCCAGCTTGGTGCGGGTCTGCGGCGTCACCGCCAGCGACGCGATGATGGCATCGCCGCGATTGCTGGCGAGCGCGTCGAGCAGGGTCTCGAACTTCCGCATCTGCACCGTGCAGGTGATCTTGATCTCGTCGCACAGCGCGCGCGCCAGATCGACGTTGAACCCCGCCGGATTGCCGTCGGCCCCGGTGAAGTTGAACGGCGGATAATCGATCTCGGTCAGGAACCGGATCATGGTCAGGCGCGACATGTCGGGCCGCTCCGGACGCCGCCGCGGATCCCAAAACCCCGGCACCGCATGCGCCGTCGCATCCGCGATCGCCTTCGCCTCGGGCGCGGTCTCCGCAGCCCGCGCGGCGACAGGCATCAGCAGCGTGGTCGCGGCGAGCGCCAGCACCGCCACGGCTGCGCGCCAGCCGGCCGGTCGGCCATTGATCAACATCGCAATCTGTGGTTGCATAATTAGGGGTTCCGCACCGGCGGTCTTATAGACCATCCGACGCGAGACGCGAGTATCGTTTGCGTAAGAGCGTGCCATGGTCCTAACCGACCGCGCCGGACTGCACGAGACGATGACCGACGGGGGCGGCGATGATGAGGCAATTGCCCCATCGCCCGGGCCGCCCCGCTTTCTCGCCGCTTGGCCTTCCCCGGTCAGCAACGACAATCATCAGGGCGATGAGTGGTGCGAGGCTCGGGACAGCCAATCCGAAGCGATCGCAGCGCCGGAGCTGGATTGCCTACGCGGCGTGCTGGCGCCGGCACTGCTGCACGCCGCCGCCGAACGGGCCAAAGACCTCGACATCGGAGCAGACCGCGTCCTGATCCAACAGGGTCTGATCGATGAGGAAGCTTATCTCCGCTATCTCACCCGCTGGCTTCGCCTCGGTTTCGAAGACTTCGGCGAGTTCTGCCGCACCGACTGTCCGCTGGAAGACGCGCAGATCCCCTCCGCCACTGCGACCGGAATCGTGCCGCTCCGGGTCGATGACGAATTGGTCTGGGTGGTGGCGCCGCGGCGCCTTGCGAGCCATCGGCTGTGCGGGCTGCTGGACGACTATCCGGACACACGCCCGCGGCTACGATTAGCCTCTGCGGCGACACTGGAGACCTTTGTGGCGCGGCAGGGCGACCGCGCGCTGGCCAACATCGCCAGCGCCGATCTGCACCAGCGCCATCCGATGCTGTCGGCGGCACCACGCAAGGCCGGACCGATATGGCGGCAACGCCTCAGGCGCGGAGCCTGCGTGGCGGCCCTGCTCGCCCTGCCGTTCTTCCCTGATCCCGACGTCACGACGACGCTGCTGGCGGCCTGGTTCATCGGCTTTGCCGGATTGCGCCTGCTGGCCTGCTTGTGGCCGCGCCCGACCTTGCCACCGTCGCCGCGAAAGCCGGACGCAAAGCTCCCGACCTATACGGTGGTGGCGGCGCTGTATCGCGAAGCCGACTCGGTGGGGCCGCTGGTCGAAGCCCTCGAAGCGCTCGACTACCCGCGCGAGAAGCTCGACCTGATCCTGGTGATCGAGCCCGACGACCTCGCCACCCGCGCGGCGCTGGCCCGGATCAAGCGGCGACCCCATCTGCGGGTGCTGATCGCACCCGCAGTCGAGCCCCGAACCAAGCCGAAGGCGCTGAACTACGCGCTCGCCTTCGCGCGCGGCAGTTTCATTGCGGTGTACGACGCCGAAGATCGGCCCGATCCCGACCAGTTGCGGGCGGCGCTGGCGGCGTTCGACGCCACCGGCCGGAAGACGGCCTGCGTGCAGGCCAGCCTGTGCATCGACAACCTCACCCATAGCTGGCTGTCACGCACGTTCCTGGCCGAATATGCCGGTCAGTTCGATCTGTTTCTGCCGGGCCTTGCGGCGCTCGGCCTGCCGCTGCCGCTTGGCGGCACCTCGAACCATTTCCGCACCGAGGTGCTGCGAGGCATCGGCGGCTGGGATCCGCACAACGTCACCGAAGACGCCGATCTCGGCTTCCGGCTCGCCCGGTTCGGCCACCGCTGCGTCACCATCCCCTCGACCACCTACGAAGAGGCGCCGATCGCCTTTCGCAATTGGCTGCCGCAGCGGGCGCGCTGGATGAAGGGCTGGATCCAGACCTGGGAGGTGCATATGCGGCACCCGATCCGGCTGTGGCGCGAGATCGGCTGGCGTGGCGTGGTCGGCCTCAACCTGGTGGTCGGCGGCAACGTGCTGTCGGCCCTCGCCTATCCGCTGCTGGTGCTGCTCGCCGTGATGTCGGCGGCAGACTGGGCGGATCTGGTGCCGGTCTGGCTCGACGGCTGGCTGGAGCCCGCGGCGCCGAGCGCGCTGCACTGGCTCACAATCGCATCCGGCGTTGCATCGACATTGGTGGTCGGCTTGCTCGGCCTCGCCCGGCGGCGGCAATTGCGGCACGCCGGGGCGTTGGCGCTGACGCCGCTCTATTGGCTGTGCCTATCGGTGGCGGCGTGGCGCGCGCTGGCGCAATTCGTCTGGTGTCCGTACCGCTGGGACAAGACTCAGCACGGCGTTGCCCGCCGTCCACATCCACTCGCGCCGAAACCGAAAGCCCGGCGGCAGCGATGGCGACTCTCGGCCTAAGCTACAGATACCGCTTCAGATCGGCCGCAGCCTCTTCGGGCTTGCGCTTGATGTTGAACGGCGAGACGAAATTGCCCGACTTGTCCATCAGATAGATCAGCGCGGTGTGATCCATGGTGTAGTCGCCGTCCTTCAGCGGAACCTTCTTGGCATAGACCCGGTAGGCCTTCTCGATCTTCTCGGTGGCCTCCGGTGTGCCGACCAGCCCCCTCAGATTCGGATCGAAGCTCGACAGATAGTCCTTCATCGACTGCGGGGTGTCGCGCTCGGGATCCACCGAAACGAAATACGCATTGATGCGGTCGGCATCGGGGCCCATCGCGCCGAGCACCTGCGACAGTTCGAACAGCGAGGTCGGGCAGACGTCCGGGCAGCGGGTGAAGCCGAAGAAGATCAGGGTCGGCTTACCCTTCATACTCTGTTCGGTGATGACCTGGCCGTTCTGGTCGGTCAGGCGGAACGCACCACCGATCGTCGCCGGTGCCGAGATCTTCTGCAGACCGCCAAGCAGCCACAGCACGACCACGAGGCCCACAATCAGGCTGCCGGCAAACGCAGCGATCACGACTAGCGGGCGGATGGATTTGGCTTGTGCAGACATCGGCAGACACCTCGCAACCTTCGGAGCGGCCGTTTTGGCGCTATTTCAGCCCGGCCGCTGCGATGTGCGGCACTCGCCGCACGGTTGCCCCCAATAGAGCCAGCGGCGGCGGCCGGCAAGCCGCGACGCCGTCGCATCGATCACGTGATCAGGAGGATGGCGTGCGGCCCCGCAATCAGCGGCCGGCCTGAGCCTGCGCATCCATGTAACAGGGCCGATACATCGACATCAGCTGCTTGCCGCGCAGGAAGATCATGTGACGGGTCAAGCCGCCGCGCTTGGCAATCCAGCGGCGAATGCTGGTCGGGTACATCGTGTACAGCATCTGCGTGGCTTCGGTATTGGTGATGACGTTGCCGTTGGAGCCGAGATCCCAGGCGGCATGGAAGCCGAGATTGGCTCGGGAAGTGACGCAGATCTTATCGTGCGGGACCGCACCGAGCACGATGGTGCAGGCCGAGGCGCACAGGCCGTCGATCATCACGGTTTCGCCGGAGCTGCGCAGCGACTGGTAGCGGTCCACATAGGTTCCGATCCGGCCGCCGCGATCGTCGGCGATTCGCACCATCGCCTGGCTCGACGCCACGCCGGCGACCAGCAGCATGGCCGCGAGCATCCCCGTGATCAGTCTCATGGCTCCCCCAACGATCCCCGCCGCGAGGTCGCAGACCGTGCGCCCTCGAAGCAGCGTCAGGGTGATTTCCGATCAAGGCTTTGTCCAGATCGACGGCCAGCCACGGACCAATTTCAAATCGAGTGTTGCCCGCAGGATGCACTGCGGCTCGCGAGGTCCCAAACTGAAACAGGACGGTTCGGCAGGCGGCGGAGAAACGTCAAATCGGTTCCATGACAGATGCCCGGCGGCATCGCACTCGATGGCCGGACACAAGCCGCGTGAGCGAGGACCGTGACCAGACGCGGCACGCGCGAGATGGGCTGACGTGCGGCACGACGGCCAATCCAGACGGGCGCAGTTTCTTTCACCTGCACAAGAAGAACGGGCCGGATCGGCCCCCCGCGCCTTTGTTAGTAATCGACGGCTTCCTGTCCGGCATCTGCATGAAGCTCTTTGACGCCGTCATCGGATTGTCGCCCCCGTTTTGCGAAAGCTTCGCGACAACTAATCATTCGATCCGGATAAGTACCAGGTTTTCTGCCCTGCGAGAGATCTTAAGGCAAACTTAGCACCGCATCGTCCAAGCTTAGTTATTACGTCACGATTCGAATCTGGAGCCTCATCGGACGAGCGGTCGAGTGCGCCGCGCAGATTGCTCAGTGTTTGTGCAGATTGCCCCGCCAACACGCACCCGCGACACCACAGGTCATCACCAAGCGAATCGAAACCTCGGGATCTACCATGTCTCTTCGTCTCGGCCTCACGTCCAAGATCAATTCCATCGCTCTGGTCGGCATCATCGGCGTTCTCGCCTTTGGCGCGCTGTACTTGATCGGGACATCTTCACAGGATGCAGCGAGGCTAATCGACGACCGTGCCCGCGCACTCGGCGACAGCAACGCCAAATTGCAGATCGCGCTACTGGAACAGCGCCGCGCCGAAAAGAACTTCATGCTGCGTAAGGACGAGCAGTATCTCGGCATGTTTCAGCAGAGCGGCCGGGTCGCAACCGAGATGCTCGCCGATTTGATCCGGCAGACCGAGGCGGCCGGTCAGACCGAACTGACCCGCAGTTTGAAGTCGGTGCAAGACGGCTTCGAGAACTACCAAAGCCAATTCGGCAGGTTCGCCGACGCCACCGTGAAGCTCGGGCTCAAGGAGGACCTTGGACTCGAAGGCAGCCTGCGAGCTTCGGTACACGGTGTCGAAAAATCGATCAGCAGCTTCGACTCGCCGGCCCTGATGGTGCAGATGCTGATGATGCGCCGGCACGAGAAGGACTTCATGCTCCGCCGTCATCCGAAATACGGCGAGGCGATGAAGAAGCAATCCGCCGAATTCGCCAAGCTGCTCGCCGCATCGGATCTGCCGCAGACGGCCAAGACCGAGATCACACAAAAGCTCGACGCCTATCAGCGCGATTTCTCAGCCTGGATGGAGAATGCGTTGGCGCTTGATCGTGCCGAGAAAGACATGGTGACGACCTATCGGGCGCTGCAGCCCGCGCTCGACGAGCTCTCCAGCACGGTGCGTCAGCAGGCGGAGCTCGCCAAGACGATGGCCGCTACCGCGCGGCAGGCCACCGAGCAGCGCATGCAGATCGCGATCATCGCCATCATCCTGACCGTGATGGTGCTCGGCATCTCGATCGCGCGGTCGATCACCAAGCCGCTCAGCGGGCTGAACGCCGGCATCCGCCGCCTCGGCGACGGCGAACTCGACCTGGTGCTCCCGGGTCTGCAACGAACCGACGAGATCGGCGACATGGCGCGCGCGGTGGAGTCCTGCAAGCTGAAGGCCGAGGAGCGCGCCGCAGCAGAAGCCGCCGCCAAGGCGGATCAGGACCGGCTGGCCGCGCAGCAGCGCAAGGGCGAGATGATCGCGCTCGCCGCCAAATTCGAAGACGCGGTCGGCGAGATCGTCGAGACCGTGTCATCGGCCTCGACCGAGCTGGAAGCGTCGGCAACCACCCTGACCTCGACCGCCGATCACGCCCAGCAGTTCACCACACTGGTCGCCGCCGCCTCCGAGGAGGCGTCCACCAATGTGCAATCGGTGGCGTCAGCCAGCGAAGAGATGGCATCCTCGGTCAACGAGATCAGCCGCCAGGTCCAGGAGTCGGCGCGGATCGCCAGCGAAGCGGTCACGCAAGCACAGGTCACCAACGAGCGCGTCAGCCACCTGTCCGAAGCCGCATCGCGGATCGGCGACGTGGTCGAGCTGATCAACACCATCGCGGCGCAAACCAACCTGCTGGCGCTCAATGCTACGATCGAGGCAGCGCGCGCCGGCGAAGCCGGCCGCGGCTTCGCCGTGGTGGCGGCGGAGGTGAAGCAGCTCGCCGAACAGACCGCCAAGGCCACCGACCAGATCAGCCAGCAGGTCGGCGGCATCCAGAGCGCCACCGACCAATCAGTGAGCGCGATCCGGCAGATCGGCGAAACCATCGCGCGGATGTCGGAGATCGCCGCGACGATCGCGTCCGCGGTGGAAGAACAGGGCGCCGCGACCCAGGAGATCTCACGCAACGTCCACCATGCCGCCGAAGGTGCGCACCAGGTCTCGGTGAACATCGTCGAGGTCCAGCGCGGCGCCTCGGCGACCGGCTCGGCTTCGGCGCAGGTGCTGTCCGCGGCGCAGTCGCTGGCGCACGACAGCACCCGGCTGAAGGACGAAGTCGTCAGCTTCCTCCGAACAGTGCGGGCAGCGTAGTCCGCGGCGGGCGGCTTATTGATGACCAAGTGGTTACCACGGCGCGCCGTTAATGATCTTCGTAAAGGTTGATTCTGCTCGATCGTTGACGGACGTCGTGATCACAACCAAACATGCGGCGATATTTCATTGGCGCTGAGGATCGTCCATGTCTCGCTTGTCCGCCGCTTTGCTCGCTTCCGCCGTCGTCGCTGGCGCGGCCGTTGCGCTGCCGACCGCAGCCTCCGCTTGTTACGGCTGCGCCCCGCCGCCGTGCTACACCTGCTATCAGCAGCAATACGTTGCTCCGGAGTACCGCACCGTCGAGGAAACGGTGATGGTCAACCCGGGCCGCGTCGTCGCCCACCGCGTTCCGCCGCAGTATCGCACCGTGATGGTGCCGAAGACCGTGATGGTCTCTCCTGGCGGCGTCGAATACGAGCGCATTCCGCCGCAATACGCCACCCGCGAACGCGTCGAGATGGTGTCGCCGGGCTACAGCTACTACGCGCCGGTTCGCCCGCGCTGCGGCGGCTGCGGCTGGTAACGGCTCGTTAACGTCGTAGGATGGGCTGAGCTCCTGCGAAGCCCATCTTGAGACGTCGAACGGTTCGATGGGTTTCGCTTGCGCTCAACCCATCCGGCCGCCCCCGCATCTTCGTCGCGCTTCGAACGGATTCGTCATGGCCGGGCTTCGTCCCGGCCATCCGCGTTTTTCGGACGGCGCGGCTGATCTCTCAGCTTCGCCGGAACGGCAGCTTCGGCCCGTCGAGCTTGCGCAAGCCCGACTCGCGGCGCTCCAACCACCAGCCATATTGCTTCGGCCAGTCGGCGAACGCCTCGTCGCCCTCGGTGAGTTCGAGCTGCGCGTGCAGCGCCCAGTTCGGATCGAACAGCGCCTCGCGGCCGATCGCGATCAGATCGGCTTGGCCCTGCTCGACGATCTTCTCGGCCTGATCCGGATGGATGATCAGCCCGACCGCGATGGTCGGGATTTCGGCCTCGGTCCGGATGGCCTCGGCGAACGGCACCTGGAAGCCGTAGCCGCGCGGAATCCGGTTGGCGGTCGCCGAGCCGAGCAGTCCGCCCGACGAGCAATCGATGATGTCGGCACCGCGGGCCTTGGCCTCGCGCGCGAACACCACCGAGTCGGAAAGCTCAATGCCGCCGTCAACGCCGTCGACCGACGATACCCGGATCGCGAGCGGCAGCGTGTCGGGCCAGGCGGCACGCACCGTCTCGATCACCTCCAGCGGAAACCGCATCCGCCCGGCGCGGTCCGCGCCGTAGGCGTCGGTGCGCTTGTTCGACAGCGGCGACAGGAACGAGTGCAGCAGGTAGCCGTGGGCGCAGTGCACTTCGAGCATCTCGAACCCGGCTTCGACCGCCCGCAGCGTCGCACTGCGCCAAGCCTCGAGCAGATGATCGAGATCGTCGTCGGTCAGTTCCTGCGGCGTCAACCAGCCTTCGTCCATCGGGATCGGGCTCGGCGCGACGATCTCCCACGGCTGGTCGCCGCGTGCGATGTCCTCCGCGGTCAGCGCCGCATTGCCATACCAAGGCCGCTGCATGCTCGCCTTGCGGCCGGCGTGGGCAAGCTGAATAGCCGGCACCGCACCGTTGTCGCGCAGGAAGGCGGCGATCCGCTCCAGCGGCCGGATCTGGTCGTCGTTCCACAACCCGAGATCGCCATGGGTGATGCGGCCATTGGCGGTCACCGCGGTCGCTTCGACCATCACTATGCCGGTGCCGCCCTGAGCGAATTTGCCGAGATGCACCAGGTGCCAGTCGTTGGCCACGCCATCGACCGCGGAATACTGGCACATCGGCGAGATCAGGATGCGGTTCTTGGTGGTGATGCCACGCAGGGTGAACGGGCGAAACAGCGGCGGCTGTGACATCGGGACTCCACAACGTTCCTCGGAAAGACTTCTTCAGTCGGGTGGAGAGCTCGGCGCAGGCGCCGGCCCCCTCCCGTTCGTTACGCACGATTCTGACGGTCCCGCCGCGTCAGGTCAATTGCAGCGGTCGCTGTGAAATCTGAATCATTTGGACTATCGTCGCGCCATGAGCTTGATCCGACGCATTGTTTTGTCTCGCCGGGCCGTCCTGACCACAGCCGCCGCAGCCTTGGCGGCGGCGAGGATTCCATCGTCCGCGCGAGCCCAGGGCCTGTACCCGACCCGGCCGGTTCGGATCGTGCTACCGTTCGCGGCCGGCGGTGTCGCCGACATTACGGCCCGCCTGATCGCGGATCAGCTCGGCACCAAGCTCGGCCAGCGCTTCTATGTCGAGAACCAGCCGGGCGCTGGCGGCATCGCCGCGGCGCGCACCGTGATCTCATCACCACCGGACGGCACGACGCTGGCACTGTTGTCGAACGGCACCGCGATCAGCGTGTCGCTGTTCAAGAAGCTGCCGTTCGATCCGGTGAAGGATTTCGCGCCGATTTCCAGCCTCGGCACCTTCGACTTCCTGTTCGCCGTCCGCGCCGAGTCCAAGTTCAAGACGCTGGAAGAGGTGATCAAGGCGGCGAAGCAGAAGCCGGGCGCGCTCAATGTCGGCACCATCAACACCGGCAGCACGCAGAACCTCGCCGCAGCGTTGTTCAAGACCGCGGCCGGCGTCGACTTCGTGATCGTTCCGTTTCGCGGAACGCCAGAGGCGCTGGTGGCGCTGCTGCAGGACAGCGTTGACCTGACGATCGACAGCTATTCGGCGCTGAAGGGCAACCTCGCCGACGGCAAGATCCGGGCGCTGGCGGCGACCGGGCCGCTGCGCTCGAAGATCACGCCCGATATTCCGACGCTACGCGAGAGCGGCATCGAGGCCAGCATCGAATCCTGGAACGGATTGTTCGCGCCGGCCGGTACGCCGCCCGCGGTGATCGGCGCGCTGAACACGGCGCTGCAGGAGATCCTCGCCGATCCGGCACTCAAGAAGAAGATGCTTGAACTCGGCATCGACGCCAAACCGTCGACACCGGATCAATTGGCGGCACGGCTGCGCGCCGACATTGAGAAATGGCGCGCCGTGATCGAGCAGTCCGGCATCGAGCGGCAATAGCGGCGGGCTCGCGATCAGGCGATGAACCTCAAGCAGCTCGAATATTTCATGCACGTCGCCGAGCTCGGCTCGTTCAGCAAGGCCGCGATGGTGCTGGATGTCGCCCAGCCGGCGCTAAGCCGGCAGGTGCGCGGGCTGGAGACTGAGCTGCGGCAGCAATTGTTCCTGCGCAACGGCCGTGGCGTGGCGCTGACCGAGGCCGGACGCCGGCTGTTCGATCACTCCGTCGCCATCATTCAGATGGTCGCACATGCCCGCGAAGACCTCGGCGCCAGCCGCGACGCGCCGGTCGGCCGCGTCACCATCGGGCTGCCGCCGTCGATCGCGCGACAACTGACACTGCCGCTGATCGACCAATTCAAGCGCACCCTGCCGTCGGCACGGCTGGCCATCGTCGAAGGCTTGTCGTCGCACATCATCGAATGGGTCACCACCGGCCGCGCCGATGTCGGCCTCGTCTACAATCCAGACGCGCAACCGGGCATCGAGATCACGCCGTTGCTGCAGGAACCGCTCGGGCTGGTCAGCTACGCGCCGCCCAGTAAGCGCCGCGGCGCAGCGGCTCCGCTGCCGTTCAAGGAACTGTCGAAATATCCGCTGATCGTTCCCGAACGGGTGCATGCGATGCGCCGGCTGCTGGAGAACGAGGCGGCGCTGGCCGGCGTCAAGCTCGACATCGCCTGGGAAGTGTCGAGCGTGCCCTCGATCATCGAATTGGTCTGCGCCGGCTACGGCCACGCGGTGCTGACGCGAAGCGGGGTCGCCGCATCGCCGCGGGCGGCCGAGCTGGTGATGCGTCCGCTGATCCAACCCGCGCCGGCGAGCGCGCTCTGCCTCGTCGTGTCCGCGACGCGGCGGCCGACGCCGCTGGCGCAGCACAGCATGCGCATGCTGACCGACCTGGTGCGGACGCTGCCGACCTGATTCCGGCTCACGGTTTCGGCACGGGCGCTTGCCATGCCGGAAGCCGATAGCTGTTATAGACCACCCGCCGTGGCGCCGGTCAGGCCGCCCGGCCAAAATAGCAATAACAATCCGGAAGGAAACGAATGCAAACCGCCATTCCCTGCCTGTTCATGCGCGGCGGGACCTCACGCGGCCCCTTCTTCAATGCAGCCGACCTGCCGAGCGACATTGCCACCCGCGACAAGGTGCTGCTCGCGGTGATGGGCTCGCCCGATCGCCGCCAGATCGACGGCCTCGGCGGTGCCCATCCGCTCACCAGCAAGGTCGGCATCGTTTCCAAAGGATCGAAGCCCGGCGTCGACCTCGATTTCCTGTTCGCACAACTCCAGCCTGACAAAGACACGGTCGATACCACGCCGAACTGCGGCAACATGCTGGCCGCTGTCGTGCCGTTCGCGCTCGAAACCGGGCTGGTCAAGCCGCAAGGCCCGACCACCACGCTGCGGGTGCTGACGCTGAACACCGACATGCAGTGCGACATCACGGTGCAGACGCCGGATGGCCATGTCGCATATGAGGGCGATGCGCGGATCGACGGCGCGCCCGGCACCTCGGCGCCGATCAAGATCAACTTCCTCGACACCGCGGGCTCGGTCGCCCCCGGCTTGCTGCCGACTGGCAACGTCCGCGACGTGATCGACGGCGTCGAGGTGACCTGCATCGACAACGGCATGCCGCTGGTGATGTTTCGAGCCGAGGCGGTCGGCCGCACCGGCTATGAGGGCGTCGCCCAGCTCAACGCCGACACCGAGCTGAAGGCGCGGCTGGAGAAGCTGCGGATCGCCTGCGGCCACGCGATGCAGCTCGGCGACGTCACCTCGAAGAACTATCCGAAGATGACGCTGATCTCGGCGCCGCGCGCCGGCGGCAACATCTCGACACGCAGCTTCATTCCGCACGTCTGCCACGACGCCATCGGTGTGCTCGCAGCCGTGACGGTGGCGACCGCTTGCGTGCTGAAAGGCAGCGTCACCGAAGGCATCGCGCAGGTGCCGGACGGCACGGTGAAGCAGATCTCCGTTGAGCACCCGACCGGCGAATTCTCGGTCGAGATCGAAGTCGATCCGCAGAACCCGCAAAACGTCACCCGCGCCGCCTTGCTACGCACCGCCCGCCTGATCATGCGCGGCGAAGCGATGGTCCCGGCTCGGTGTGGGATGGGAAGCAGACCAGCGACGCAGCGCTGCGGCGCGCGGGGTGAGGGATCGAAAAGACAAGACTAGCATCGATGCTCGCTGAGTTGGCGAGCAGGCAACCACATAACCGACGTCATGCGCGGGCTTGACCCGCGCATCCATCTTCCGAAGAGCGATGGATTGCCGGGTCAAGCCCGGCAATGACGGCAAGAAACTAATCAGAGGCATCCGACGATGATTATCGACATTCACGGCCACTACACCACCGCGCCGAAGGCGCTGGAGGATTGGCGTAACCGGCAGATCGCCGGCATCAAGGATCCGTCCGTGATGCCGAAAGTATCCGAGCTAAAGATTTCGGACGACGAGCTGCGCGCTTCGATCATCGAGAACCAGCTCAAGAAGATGCAGGAACGCGGCAGCGACCTCACGGTGTTCTCTCCGCGCGCCTCGTTCATGGCGCACCATATCGGCGACTTCAACGTGTCGTCGACCTGGGCGGCGATCTGCAACGAGCTGTGCTACCGCGTCTCGCAGCTGTTCCCCGACAATTTCATCGGCGCTGCGATGCTACCGCAGTCGCCCGGCGTAGATCCAAAGACGTGCATTCCCGAGCTGGAGAAGTGCGTCAAGGAGTACGGCTTCGTCGCCATCAACCTCAATCCCGATCCGTCGGGCGGGCACTGGACCTCGCCGCCGCTGACCGACCGGATCTGGTATCCGATCTACGAGAAGATGGTCGAGCTCCAGATCCCGGCGATGATCCACGTCTCGACCAGCTGTAACGCCTGCTTCCACACCACCGGCGCGCATTATCTCAACGCCGACACCACCGCGTTCATGCAGTGCGTCGCCGGCGATCTGTTCAAGGACTTCCCGGAGCTGAAATTCGTGATCCCGCACGGCGGCGGCGCGGTGCCGTATCACTGGGGCCGCTTCCGCGGCCTCGCTCAGGAGATGAAGAAGCCGCTGCTCGAGGACCACGTCCTCAACAACATCTTCTTCGACACCTGCGTGTATCACCAGCCGGGTATCGACCTGCTCAACACCGTGATTCCGGTCGACAACGTGCTGTTCGCCTCCGAGATGATCGGCGCGGTGCGCGGCATCGATCCGCGGACCGGTTTCTACTACGACGACACCAAGCGCTACATCGAGGCGTCGACCATCCTGACGCCGGAAGAGAAGCAGCAGATCTACGAAGGCAACGCCCGCCGCGTCTATCCGCGGCTCGATGCTGCGCTCAAGGCGAAGGGCAAGTAATCATGACCGTACGGATGAACGATCTCGGCATCGTCAAGCGCAACATCGACCGCGCCGACAAGGCGGCGGTCGAGAAGCTGTCGCGGTTCGGCGTCGCCACCGTGCACGAGGCGATGGGCCGCGTCGGCCTGATGCAGCCCTATATGCGGCCGATCTATCCGGGCGCCCATATCTGCGGCACCGCCGTCACCGTGCTGCTGCAACCGGGCGACAACTGGATGATGCATGTGGTCGCCGAGCAGATTCAGCCGGGCGATGTCGTGGTCGCGGCCTGCACCGCCGATTCCACCGACGGCTTCTTCGGCGACCTGCTGGCGACCAGCTTCCGCGCCCGCGGCGCGCTCGGCTTGATCATCGACGCCGGCGTCCGCGACGTTCGCGATCTCACCCAGATGAACTTTCCGGTGTGGTCCAAGGCGATCCACGCCAAGGGCACGGTGAAAGCGACGCTCGGCTCGGTCAACATTCCGGTGGTGGCCGCCGGCGCCCATATCACGCCCGGCGATGTGGTGATTGCCGATGACGACGGCGTCGTGGTGGTGCCGGCCGCAGTCGCACAGATGGCAGCCGATGCGGCCGAAGCCCGCGAGGCCAACGAGGCCGACAAACGCGCCAAGCTGGCGTCAGGCGTGCTCGGCCTCGACATGTACAAGATGCGCGAGCCGCTGGAAAAAGCCGGCCTGAAGTACATCGACTGATGAGCAGCGCTCCGAAACAGTGGCAGGTCGGGATCGTCGGCTACGGCGAGGTTGGCAAGATTCTCGCCGAGGATTTGCGCGCGCAGGGCGTCAAGGTCGCGGCCTATGACGTCAAGCTCGCCGACGATCGCGGCGGGCCGCAGCGCGAACACGCCAGCCGCCACGACGTTGCGCTGACGACGTCGCATGCGGAGCTTGCAGCCCGCAGCGATTTCATCATCTCGGCGGTGACGGCGAGCCAGACCGTAGCGGTGGCCGAAGCCTGCGCCGGCGCCATCAACCAAGGCACTTGGTTTCTCGACTTCAACTCAGCCTCGCCCGGCGCCAAGCAGCGCGCAGCCTCCCTGATCGACGGCGCTCAAGGTCGCTATGTCGAAGGCGCGGTGATGACCTCGGTGCCGCCGTATCGGATCAAGGTGCCGCTGCTGCTCGGCGGGGCCTACGCGGCAGAGCTGGCGCCGCTGATCAATACACTCGGCTTCGCCGCCAAGCCCGCGAGCGACCAGCTCGGCGTCGCGTCCGCCACCAAGATGTGCCGCAGCATCATGATCAAGGGGCTGGAGGCGATGGTGATCGAGAGCTTCACCACCGCGCGTGCCTACGGCGTCGAGGACGCGGTGATCGCATCGCTGCAGGAGACGTTTCCGTCGATCGATTGGGAGAAGCAGGGGGCCTACTTCTTCCAGCGCGTGATCGAACACGGCCGCCGCCGCGCCGAGGAAGTGCGCGAAGTCGCCGAGACGGTGCGCGAGGCCGGCCTGACGCCATGGTCGGCGCAGGGCACCGCGGAGCGGCAAGCCTGGGTGGCAGACCTCGCCGACGAAGGCCTGTTCGGCACCCGCGGCGCAACCGGCTTCGCGCGGAGTCCGGACTGGCGGACGGAAGCGGATCGGATTTTGGCGAAGGTAAAGGACGAGACGAAGACGTGATGCCGAAGTTATTGACGGCGGAGTGGCTGACGTAATTGGCCGAAGCGCTCATGGCACCCCTCCCCCCTTGCGGGGAGGGTCGGCCGAGCGAAGCGGAGGCCGGGGTGGGGGTCCACGAGTCGCGGCGCCTGGGGACCCCCACCCCCGACCCCTCCCCGCAAGGGGGAGGGGAGACGAGAGGCCGAGGCTGAACATGATGACTTCAACGAGCGCACAGTTGAATCGCGCTGACTTGGACGAGTAATTGAATGACCTTCGAAAAGACCCCCGGCTGGCTGGACTGGTACCAAGGCCCATCGAAGCCGCGCTTCAAAGTGCCGGCGGGCGCGGTCGATGCGCATTGCCATGTGTTCGGGCCGGGCGACGAGTTTCCGTTCGCACCGGAGCGCAAGTACACGCCGTGTGATGCGTCCAATGAACAGCTCTACGCACTGCGCGACCATCTCGGCTTTTCCCGCAACGTCGTCGTCCAGGCGACCTGCCACGGTGCCGACAACCGGGCGATGGTTGATGCGCTGGTGCATTCCAACGGCAAGGCGCGCGGCGTCGCCACGGTGAAGCGCAGCGTCACCGATGCCGAACTGCAGGCGATGCACGACGCCGGCGTCCGCGGCGTGCGCTTCAACTTCGTCAAGCGGCTGGTCGACTTCACCCCGAAGGACGAGCTGGTCGAGATCGCCGGGCGCATCAAAGAGCTCGGCTGGCATGTGGTGATCTATTTCGAGGCGGTCGACCTGCCCGAGCTGTGGGACTTCTTCACCGCGCTGCCGACCACCGTGGTGGTCGACCACATGGGCCGGCCGGACGTCACCAAGCCGGTCGACGGCCCGGAGTTCGAGCTGTTCGTCAAATTCATGCGCGAGCATGCCAATGTCTGGTCGAAGGTGAGTTGCCCGGAGCGGCTCTCGGTGTCCGGCCCGCCGGCGCTGAACGGCGAGCAAAACGCCTATCGCGACGTGATCCCGTTCGCCCGCCGCATCGTCGAGACCTTCCCAGACCGCGTGCTGTGGGGAACCGACTGGCCGCATCCGAACCTGAAGGACCATATGCCGGACGACGGCCTGCTCGTCGACTTCATTCCCCACATCGCGCCGACGCCGGAACTTCAACGCAAGCTGCTGGTCGACAACCCAATGCGGCTGTACTGGCCGGAGGAGAAATGATCCGATCGCCCGCGCGGCGTGCGCGGACCTCACCTCTCCCCGCCGCGGGGAGAGGGAGCGGCCGCCGCCCGTTTCGTAACTAACAAGTCTTAGAGGAGACCCCGCCATGCCCCTCGACAAACCCTACAAGGACGTGCCCGGCACCACGATCTTCGACGCCGACATGTCGCGCCAGGGCTATCATCTCAACCAGTTCTGCATGTCGCTGATGAAGCCCGAGAACCGCGCCCGCTTCAAGGCGGACGAGCGCGCTTATCTCGACGAGTGGCCGATGACCGAGGAGCAGAAGCAGGCGGTGCTCGATCGCGATCTCAATCGCTGCATCGCGCTCGGCGGCAACATCTACTTCCTGGCCAAGATCGGCGCCACCGACGGCAAGAGCTTCCAGCAGATGGCGGGCTCGATGACCGGGATGACCGAAGAGGAATATCGCAACATGATGGTCGGCGGCGGCCGCCCGATCGAGGGTAATCGCTACGTCGGGGAGAAGAAGTAATGGCCCGTATCACCGCCAGCGTTTACACCTCGCACGTTCCGGCGATCGGCGCCGCGATCGACATGCAGAAGACCGGCGAAGACTATTGGAAGCCGGTGTTCAAGGGCTACGAGTTCTCCAAGCAATGGCTGAAGGACCAGAAGCCCGACGTGATCTTTTTGGTGTTCAACGATCACGCCACCGCCTTCAGTCTCGACCTGATTCCGACCTTCGCGATCGGCACCGCGGCCGAGTATCAGCCGGCCGACGAAGGCTGGGGCCCGCGCCCGGTGCCGAAAGTGGTCGGCCATCCGCGGCTCGCCGCCCATATCGCCCAGTCGGTGATCCAGGACGATTTCGACCTCACCATCGTCAACAAGATGGATGTCGATCACGGGCTCACCGTGCCGCTCAGCCTGATGTGCGGCGAGCCGCAGGCCTGGCCCTGCCCGGTGATCCCGTTCGCCGTCAACGTCGTGCAGTATCCGGTGCCGTCGGGCCGGCGCTGCTACATGCTCGGGCAGGCGATCGGCCGCGCCATCCGGTCCTATGACGAGGATCTCAACGTACAGATCTGGGGCACCGGCGGCATGAGCCATCAGCTCCAGGGGCCGCGCGCCGGTCTGATCAACCGCGAATGGGACAACGCCTTCCTCGACCAGATCATCAATGATCCCGATGGGCTGTCGCAGAAGCCGCATATCGACTACGTCCGCGAGGCGGGCTCCGAGGGCATCGAGCTGGTGATGTGGCTGATCGCGCGCGGCGCGATGAGCGATGTCGCCGGCGGCCCCAAGCCCAAGGTCGCCCACCGTTTCTACCACGTCCCGGCCAGCAACACTGCGGTCGGCCACCTCATTCTGGAGAACGCCTGACATGGCAAAGACGATCAAGGTCGCCCTCGCGGGAGCGGGTGCGTTCGGCATCAAGCATCTCGACGGCATCAAGAACATCGACGGCGTCGAAGTGGTGTCGCTGATCGGGCGCCGGCTGGAGCCGACCCAGGACGTCGCCAAGAAGTACGGCATCGCGCACGTCTCGACCGAACTGTCCGACGCGCTGGCGCTGAAGGAAGTCGATGCGGTCATCCTCTGCACGCCCACCCAGATGCACGCGCAACAGGGCATCGACTGTTTGCGCGCCGGCAAGCACGTCCAGGTCGAAATCCCGCTGGCCGACTCGCTGAAGGATGCGCAGGCGGTGGTCGATCTGCAGAAGGAGACCGGCCTGGTGGCGATGTGCGGCCACACCCGCCGCTTCAATCCAAGCCATCAGTACATCCATAAGAAGATCAAGGCCGGGGAGCTGAACGTCCAGCAGATGGATGTGCAGACCTACTTCTTCCGCCGCACCAACATGAACGCGCTCGGCCAGCCGCGGAGCTGGACCGATCACCTGCTGTGGCACCACGCCGCCCACACAGTCGATCTGTTCGCCTATCAGGCGGGTTCGCCGATCGTGAAGGCTAACGCGGTGCAGGGCCCGATCCATCCCGACCTCGGCATCGCGATGGACATGTCGATCCAGCTCAAGGCCGCCAACGGTGCGATCTGCACGCTGTCGCTGTCGTTCAACAATGACGGCCCGCTCGGCACCTTCTTCCGCTACATCTGCGACAACGGCACCTACATCGCCCGCTACGACGATCTGGTGAACGGCAAGGAAGAGAAGATCGACGTCTCCAAGGTCGATGTCTCGATGAACGGCATCGAGCTGCAGGACCGCGAGTTCTTCGCTGCGATCCGCGAAGGCCGCGAGCCGAATTCGTCCGTCGCCCAGGTGCTGCCCTGCTACCAGGTGCTGCACGACCTCGATCAGCAGCTCGCCGAGGGCTGATGTCGCAGCCAAACTACTGATCGCATTGGTTCAAATGGCCGGGCACCGTCCCGGCCATTTTCTTGATCGAGCTGCGAACCAGCTGTCCCGCCGTCGCATCGTCCCTTGTGTTTCCGTTATGGAACCTTAGGTCCATGACTGGGGTTGTCTTGGCAGATCACCCAGACACGCCCCGTCAGGCGGAGGATCCAGATGCAGAAGCGCAAATCCTTGTGGTCGTCGGGCGGCCGGACCGTCGCGCTCGTGACCGCTCTGGCGCTGGCCGTACCAGCGCTCGAACCCGCTGCGGCATTCGCCGCACCGTCCAACAAGATACAGACCGCAGCTCCGGCGACCGAAGCGGCTCCGCTGACCGACGTCAGCGCGCGCAAGCGCCGCTACGCCCGGCGTGGCGGCAATGGCAATGCGGCAGCTGCGGCGGCCTTCGTCGGGATCGTCGGCACGATCGGAGCGATCGCCGCCGCCCAGGCGCAGCGTGACGCTTACGAGAGCCGGTACCGCTACTACTATGGGCCGGGCCCGGGTTATTACGGGGGGCCGCGCTATTATGGCGCACCTTATGGCCGGCAACCGTACTACTACGGCTACTGACCGCTGGAATTCAGCCCCCAGGCGCGATTGTTCTGCCTCTAAGGTCGGAGATCGCGCCTGAGTTGCGTTTACACGACTGACATCGAAATCAGCTAAGCTATTGGAATGGCTGATTCGCTCGACCGCCTTTATCAGGCCGTGCTGGCGGCACGGGATCTCGATCCGGCGACGTCGCGCACCGCTCGGCTGTTTCAGCGCGGCTCCGGCAAGATGGCCAAGAAGCTCGCCGAAGAGGCGATCGAAGTGGTGATCGACGCGGTCAACGGTAATCGCGAGGCGGTGATCCGCGAAAGCGCCGACCTTCTCTACAATCTGACGGTGCTGTGGGCTTCGGCGGGCGTCCGCCCTGAGGACGTCTGGGCCGAAATGCGCCGCCGCGAGAACCTGCTCGGCATCGCCGAGAAGCTGCCGAAATCGCGGATCGGCAAGCCGGCCGCGCCGCACGCGACGCGACGTCCCGTGATCCCGCAGGACACCCGCGCCGTGCGCAAGCATCGCTGAACTCACTTCCTCTCGCCCCGCGGTTTCCGGCATCCCGTTCTCCAGCATCTGTGCCTTTTGCGCCATGGACAAACCGGCGACGGAATGGTTGATCGCGCCCCATGCTGCGCAAAATCTACGACTGGTGCATCGACGCCGCCCACAAGCCCTACGCCCTTTGGATTCTGGGGATGGTCTCCTTCGCGGAGAGCTCATTCTTCCCGATCCCGCCGGACGTGATGCTGATTCCGATGTCACTGGCGCGGCCGCAACGCGCCTGGTTCTACGCGGCGCTGTGCACCGTCACCTCGGTGGCCGGCGGCGTCGTCGGTTACGCGATCGGCGCACTGCTGTACGACTCGGTTGGGCACTGGCTGATCCAGCTTTACGGCTATGGCGACAAGGTCGAGGCGTTTCGCGCCGGCTACGCCCAATGGGGCGCCTGGATCATCCTGCTCAAGGGCCTCACCCCGATCCCGTACAAGCTCGTCACCATCACCTCGGGCTTTGCCGGCTACGACATCTGGCTGTTCATCCTGTTCTCGATCATTGCCCGCGGTGGCCGGTTCTTCATCGTCGCGGTCGTGCTGAACCGCTATGGCGTGGTGATCCGCGAGCAGATCGAAAAGCGGCTCGGCCTGTGGGTGACGATCGGCGCGGTGGTGCTGGTCCTCGGCTTCGTCATCGCCTTCAAGCTGGTCTAGCGGGGACGGCGAATAGCCTTCTCTCCGCCGGCGCATCGGCGTAGGCTGGGCCATGCCTATCTCGAACCGCAGGTTGCGCCGGCGTCTCGTGCCGCGCCGCGTCGGCATTTTCACAGCCGCGATGCTCGCGACAGCCCTGCTCGGCATCCCCGCGCTGGCGCAGAATTACGCGCCCCCGCCGCCGGCCGACCGGCCGCCGCCACCTCCACCAGCGCGCACGGACAATCCGGGCCTGGTCGATGAAATCCAGAAGCTGCTGAAGACGCCGTCGTCGCTGCTGCCGTCGTTCGGCAGCGACAGCAAGGACGCGCCGCCGCCTCCCCCGCCGACCCCTCCGCCACCGCCCCAACAGAGTCCGGCAGGACCACCTGCATCGTCACAGACTGCTCCACCACCGCCTCCGCCGCCTATCGGCGGCAGGCCGCCGTCACCTCCGCCTGCGCCGCCTCCTCCGCCTGCTCCGGCCGCATCATCGGCACCGATCGTGCCGTCGATGGTCAGCGGAAGGCAGGTTTGTCCCGCGGCGCCGGGCAGCGGCGCCGACTGCCAGGCCGCGGCCGACATCCTGTGCCGGTCGAAAGGCTATGGCGGCGGCAAAAGCCTCGGCGTCGATGCGACCGAGAAGTGCTCGGCCAAGGTGCTGATCCCCGGACGGCCGCGCGAACCAGGCGATTGCCGCACGGAAAATTTCGTCACACGGGCATGGTGCCAGTAGTCGGCGGCTGATCACTGCGACGAAACGTGCGCTTGCGTCGAAAGGCTACGAATTCGCCAAATCCCACCTTGCAGGTCGGTTCCTCGCTTGCTTTTGTGTCGCCGCGGCCGCGCCGCCAAACACAACAAACAAGGAGAAACTCGAAATGCCCATGCCTGCGTTGTTCAAGGGCCGCCTCTCGGTCCCGGTGATCGGCTCACCGTTGTTCATTATTTCGGGTCCCGAGCTGGTGATCGCGCAATGCAAGGCCGGCGTAGTCGGGTCGTTTCCGGCGCTCAACGCGCGTCCCGCCGCGCTGCTCGACGAGTGGCTGCACCAGATCAAGGAAGAGCTCGCGGCCTACGACAAGGCGCATCCCGAGCGTCCGTCGGCGCCGTTCGCCGTCAACCAGATCGTGCACAAATCCAACAACCGGCTCGATGCCGACCTCGCGCTTTGTGAAAAGCACAAGGTCCCGATGCTGATCACCTCGCTCGGCGCCCGTGAAGAGCTGAACCAGGCCGCGCATAATTGGGGCGGCATCGTCTTCCACGACGTCATCAATCAGAAGTTCGCCCATAAGGCGGTCGAGAAAGGCGCCGACGGCCTGATCCTGGTCGCGGCCGGCGCCGGCGGCCATGCCGGCACGCAGTCGCCGTTCGCCTTCGTCACCGAAACCCGCGCCTGGTACAACGGCCCGATCGCTCTGTCCGGCGCGATCGCTAACGGCCGCGCGATCCGTGCCGCCCGCGTGCTCGGGGCCGACTTCGCCTATATCGGCTCGGCCTTCATCGCCACCAAGGAAGCCAATGCGGTCGACCGCTACAAGGAGATGATCACCACCTCCGGCGCCGACGACATCGTGTATTCCAACCTGTTCACCGGCGTGCACGGCAACTACCTCAAGCCGTCGATCGTCGCGGCCGGCATGGACCCGGACAATCTCGAACAGTCCGATCCGTCGAAGATGAACTTCGGCACCGACGAGTCCGGCGAGCGCGCCAAGCCGAAGGCCTGGAAGGAGATCTGGGGAGCGGGCCAGGGCATCGGCAGCATCGACGCAGTGCTGCCGGCCGGCGAACTGATCGCCCGCTTCAAGAAGGAATACGACGAGGCGATCGACCCGCCGCTGTGAGGCAATAACCGTCGTCTCCTCTGCTAACCCCGCTCATTGCGAGGGGTGAAACGACGAAGCAATCCAGCTCCGTGCACCGCGCTCTGGATTGCTTCACTTCGCTCGCAATGACGGGGAAAGCTCCGATCTCGCCAGCCCAGCTCGTGGAAGTCACCGCATGGACTCCATCTATCGCATCGACGGCATCAATATCGAAACCAGCCCGAACGCGGCGGGGCCGTGGGACCCGACGATGCAGCACGGCTCGCCGCCGTCTGCCCTGGTCACTTATCTCGCCGAGCAGATCCCGACGCCGTCGCCGATGCAGATCTCACGCGTCACCGTCGACCTGTTGCGGCCGGTCCCGGTGGGACCGCTGACCTACCAGACTGAAGTACTGCGCGAAGGCCGCAAGATTCAGCTCTGCGCCGTGCGGCTACTCTCGAAGGGCGTCATCGTGGTCGGCGCCACGGTGCTGAAGATCCGCGTCGCCCCACCTGATCTGCCGGATGACATCGAGCATCCGCCGCTCGACGTGCCGCATCCCGACGACTGCCCGGTCCTCGACCCCGGCTTCACCCGCAATCCGTTCGTCGGCGGCATGTCGCTGCGGAAGGTCTATGGCGGCTTCGGCGAGATCGGCCCCGGTGCCACCTGGTATCGTGCCGACCGCGCCCTGGTCGAAGGGCAACCGACCTCGCAGGCGATGCGCGCGGTGGTCGCCGCTGACTTCAGCAACGCGACCTCGTCGATCCTCGACTTCAAGCACTGGACCTTCATCAACGCCGACCTCAACGTGTTCTTCGCGCGGCAGCCGGTCGGCGACTGGGTACTGCTGAACTCCGAGATGTGGCTGGGGCCGGACGGCGCCGGGATCGCCTCGTCGAAGCTCGCAGACGTCCACGGTTATTTCGGCCGTGCGATCCAGAACCTCGTGGTCGAACAGCGCTGAGCTGATCACACCGGCCTGTGGATAGCAGGGATCACTCCAGGTATTTCAACGAGGCGACCAAGCCCTCAGAATCAGTTTAACACCGCATTAACCATCCTCGGCACATCAATAGGGCCGCCGCGATGCGGGCCCGTTCGATGACCGATCCTGCATCGTTGGCGTACACCACAGCCGAAGTGGACCTCGCCATGCTGCATGTCGAAAAGACTTCCGCGACCCTCGACGAACTCCGCATCCGGGTCGCGCACGCGCTGCATCGCCATCCGCTGTGCCGCGACGTGCGCTTCGAAATCGTCGGGACGCCGCGCACCCGCAAGGGCGGCAACTGGACAATTAGCATCCAGTCGGTCGCCCCCGACGCGCTGTGGGAAGCTTCCGAAATCGTCGCTGATATTCAGGAAGCCTATGAGCTGGCCGAGATGCCGATGTACGCGGCAGCCTGATCGACAGCCTCGGGCACCGGAACCAAGCACCCCGCGGAACTGCTCATAGTTACCACTAACAGCCATATTTCCTCTGCATTCTTGCGCGATACGAACATCCATTCGTCGCCGCGACGGAGATCAGCTTGACCAAAGCCGTCACTCTTTCTGCGCTGGTGTGCGTGCTCCTGGCGAGTGCGTCCGCCGCCAGCATTCTGGCCCGCGCCAGCGTTCCCGCCGCGGGACTGGCCGGCGTGGCCGCGGTCGAGCGTCCTATCAGCAACCGCGAATTCAAGGCCGACAAGCTCGAAGTCGCGCTGCAGCCGGACGAACCTGAAGTTCAGGCCGCGCAAGACCAGCCCGCCGACGATCAAGCCGCGACCACCACGGCGGACGCGACCGTGCCGGCCAAGCCGCTACAGCTCGCTTACGCGACCGATGATCTGCCGGTTGCCGCAATCCCGGAAGCGGCTCCTTCGGACCCTAGCGTCGCAGCGCCCAAAGCGGTCACCACGCTGCCGCCGGTGATCGCTACAACTCCGCTCCAGAAGCCGAAGCCCAAGCCTGCCGCGAAGGAAGCGCTGCTCAGCGACGGCCAGATCGCACAGATCAAGACTCGCCTCAATCTGTCGTCGTCGCAGGAGTATTATTGGCCGTCGGTCGAGCAGGCACTGCGCGCGATCGGCCGCAAGCTGCATGCGACTGCGCGCGGCCGCGACAGCAGCGCACCGCCGATCGATCCGGACAGCGCCGAAGTCCAGCAGCTCAAATACGCCGCGATGCCGCTGCTGTTTCAACTGCGCGAGGATCAGAAGCAGGAAGTCCGCAAGCTCGCCCGCGCCATGGGCCTCGAACAGGTCGCGCAGCAGATCTGACGCGCATAGCAGCAGGCGCGAATGCGCCTCTGATCCTGTTAGCCGGATCGATGCTACGCAGCGGTTTCGTGGGTTTCCCGCTCCGGCCAATCTGACGGCCGTCCCGGCACCATCTTGAGCCCCTGGACGAAGTGATCGACCCAGGTGCGATCGACGAACGGCAGCCAATCCAGAAATCGTTTGGAGAAATTCGGCTTGATGGCGAGTAGCTCGTCGCAGGCGATCCGTGCCGCGTCGAGCTGCCCGATCCGCGCCAGCGCGTTGATCTTCAGAACATGCGCGTACCAATAGGCAGGGCGCCGCGCCAGCGCCAGCGTGGCGTGCTCGATCGCCTCCGGCCACTGCCCCAGCATCGTATAGGCGAGCGCCAGCTCGCCCAACGAATAGAAGATGTTGGGATCATTCGACGACAGCCGCATCGCGGTCTTGAGCTGAACGATCGCCCGATCGGGCTCGCCGGCGAGGTTGAAGCAGCCGCCGAGCTGAGCGTGCGCCAGCGCCAGGCTCGGGGTGAGCGTGATCGCCTGCCTGAGCAGGTTCTTCGCCTCGAGCGGATGGCGCAGCCACATCTCGGCGATGCCGGCGAGCATGAAGCCGCGACCGTCATCGGGATCGGCCAGCATCGCCTGTTGCGACAGCTTGCGCATCCGCTGGACCTGATCCTGCGGCTGGCGGCCGGCCCAGATCGACCACGCCAGCGCCGCCGTTGCCTGGATCAAGGCTTCGGGCGAGTCCGGATCGAGCGCCAGGGCCTCAGCGAACAGCTTCTGCGCCATCTCGGAATCCGCGCGCGTCAGCCGGTTGAGATGCCAGCGGCCGCGCCAGATCAGATCGCAAACGCCGAGCTTGTCCTGGCGCTTGCCGCGGATACGGATCTGCTCGGCATGCTCGATCCGGCTTTCGAGTTGCGCCACCAGTTCGTTGACGAACTGCACGAGCTCGTCATGCGCCGCCGGGGATTGCAGCGTGAACCGCCGCGACCACAGCGAATAGCCGGTGATCGCCTCGGCCAGGGAGGCCGACACCCCATAGGAGTCGTAGGCGCGATACAGCCGGCCCTCGACGAGGTACTGCGCGCCCAGCCGCTGGCCGATCAGCTTGCGATCGTCGCTCTCGGTGAACGAGAAGCTCGAGTTGCGCGAGATCACCGGCAGCCAGCGGATGCGCGACAGCCCGACGATCAGCTCCTCGCCAATGCCTTCGGCCACATAGTCCAGCGTCTCGTCGCCGGTGGCGTTGGCGAATGGCAAGACCGCGATCGCGGGACGGCCGGCGAAGCCCACCGGCGGGGTCGAGATGTCGACGATGTGAGTCGGCAGCGTACCGGCGCCGCCCGTCACCGCCGAAACCACAACGTCTTGGGCCGGCGGCACCAGCGCATCGCGCTGCTCCCGCAGCCATTCGCCGAAGCCGCGCTCGCTCGAAATATCAAGTCCTTCGAGGAATTCGCCGTTTGCGCGGCCGGAGCGCGCCACGAACAGATCGATGTCGATCAGATCTGTACGGAGACGTACGCGATCGCGATCGCTGAGCAGCAGTTCGGCGCCGCCCGTGTTCAGCACCTTGCGCAGGTTCGACAGCTCGCGGCGCAGGCTGCCGGCGGCTTCCGCCTTGCGCCGACTACCCCACAGTCGATCCTGCAGCCAACCGCGGCTGCGCGCACCGTCGCGCGACAAGGCGAGCATCGCGACGACGGCGATGCCCTTCTTGCTGGTAATCTCGACCCGGCGCCCGCCGGGCGCCGTAAGCTCGAAGGGCCCAAGCAGCCGAAGCGCATATCGCTCCGAGTTTGCCGCCGTCATCCCGTATCCTTCCTGCCTCTCCGCTCAAACTAGCACTTTTCACGCGTCTATCACGCCATTTTCACGCTGGAGGCCGATCGATAAGGAGGCGGAACTAGACCCAATAAGGGAATATGCAAGATGTCTCTTGACCGATTGAAAAATTGAGGAACAAAGAGACATATACCGTCGGTTGCAGCGGGCGAGCGTGGCAACGATATGCGAGCGAATCGCATGTGAAACGGCGGAAGATACGGGCGGGGTTATGGTTAGCGTGTCTGGAAGCGAGCTCCACCAGGAGCTTCTGTTCGCGTTCGGCGGCGGCGAGCGCGATGTTACCGTGGCGTTGCTCGACGGATTGGTCGACCGCACCCATGACTGTTTCATCGGCGCGCCCCTCAAGCCCATCAACACCGCAGCCGCCCAGCGCGCCGGCGACGACGCCCCAGCGAGCGCGCAAGCCACCCATTTGGCCAGCCTCCTGTTCGGGCAGCCCTGCCGGTCGGTAGAGGGCCTCGCCCCGATGTGCAGCGGTTTGCTGGCGCCAATCTTCAGCCAGAACCGATCGGTGTGCGGACAAGCCGATCTTGCCGACGCGATCACGCGCTCACTCGATTTTGGTGCCGACATCATCTTGATTGGTGCCGGAGCATTCGAACGACCCTGGTATCCGGGCTTCGCGCTGGCGGACGCGATCGCCAAGTGCAACGCCAGCAATGTGTTGATCGTCACCAGCGCGGGCAGCAAGGGCTGCACCACGCTGCTGCGCCGTTGCGGCACCTTGAACTTGCTGCCGGTCGCAGCCCTCGACAGCGTCGGCCAGCTCCTCGGCGGCCAATGCCGCGACCTCGGCGATATCGGCATCGCCATTCCCGGCACCAGCGTATCGGGCGCGGCCCTGGAAGGCCGAGTGGTGCAGCGGAGCAACCCAAATGTGGCGGCGGGGATTGTGGCGGGGGCGGCTGCGGTGCTGTTGGGCGTGCTGTGCCGGGTGGGCGCCAGGCGCGATCCCGGCGCCGTCGCCGAGGCGATCCGGATGACCGCGACACCGCGGGGCGCGCTCGGCGGATCCGATTACCCGGCGACCTGGACCGGCCGCAAGAGCCTGGAGACGGCAGCCGCCTACCTGACGGGGCGCTACGAGAGCGCCTACGCGTCAAGCCTGTTCGAAACCTGGTATCGCGCCCGAGCGGGCGCGACCCGGTCGGATCACGCCGCGTTCCGCCCGCGGGCGTGATCGCGCCACCACGCTTCCAGCGCATCCGCCTCCGGCGGCAGCGACACCGACAGCCCCTGGGCGAAGTCGTTCCAGACGTCCTCGGCCTTCGGCGTCACCACGCACGCCACCGGCACGCCGGCCGCGATCGCCGCCTGAAACGCCGACATCAACCCGCCGCGCACCGCCTCCTGGCCGCCGAACCGGCTCAGCACCACCAGCGCCGGCTTGCGCGCCACCGCGCGTTCGACCGCCCCCGCCGCGAGCGCCAGCGACGACGAATTGAGATTGCAGGCCTGCGATCCCGAGCCGAGGTCCTGATGCATCGCGTAGCGGTCGCCGGTCGCGATATCGATCAGCTCGCTGCGGCACTCGCAGCCTTCGTGACCGCCGCCATGACCTTCACCATGCCCGTGTCCCTGATGACCGCTGCCGGCATCCTCCGGCGGCACGATCACGCCGACGACGTCGATGCCTTCGGCCTTGCGACGCAGCGCGAACGCGGTGAGCACGTCGGCGGCCGGCGTGCCGGGCCCGCCGCGCAGCGCCGCGATCGGCATCAGTTGATTGCTCTCAAACGACATTGTCGACTCTCCTCCATCAGATACGGACGCACGTCGTCGCTGACCCGACACGACTGGTAGTCGCGTAGTCGCCAGCGCCGCCGTGGCAGCGATCAGAATGGAGAATGCGAAGTTCGTGCCGACTCGCGGCGCGTCGTAGCCCGCCAACTACGCGTGGCCGTCGCGTCCCGGTGCAAGCGCGACGCCCTTGATCTGCGCATAGACGTCGACGCCCTCGGCCAGTTGCAACAGATCCCATGACCGCCGGCTCAGACGCGCCAGCAGCCGGCCGCCATGGCCTTCGCGCCCGAGCGCCAGCACCACCAGCATCTCGTTGGCACCGACCGGCGACGTGGTCACGATCCGCGCCGCGATCGCGTTGAGGATCGAGCTCGCCTGCGGCAGCTCGCGCGCCAGGCTGACGTCGCTGGCGGCGATGCGAACCCGGCGGAGTTCGCCGGTCGCGACCGGCGTCGATGGCACCAGCAATCGCCCGCCGTCGATCTGCAACCTCACCAGGCCGTAGTCGGCGTCATAGCTTTCGACCTCGGCATCGAAATTCACCGCCGCATCGCGTGCGATCGCCAGCGGCAGTTTCGGATCGCTCTGCAGCTCGGTGAGCGGACCAACCGCCAAGACCCTGCCTGATTGCATCAGCACCAGATGATCGGCGAGCCGCTCGATCTCGGTGATGTCGTGGCTGACATAGATCACCGGCAGCGACAGCCGCGCGTGCAGCCGTTCCAGGAACGGCAGAATCTCGTCCTTGGTGAGCCGGTCGAGCGCCGACAGCGGCTCGTCCATGAGCAACAGTTTCGGTTGCGACAGCAGCGCCCGGCCGATCGCGACGCGCTGGCGCTCGCCGCCGGACAGATTGCGCGGCGAGCGTGCCAGCAGCTTCGCAAGCCCGAGCAGTTCGATCACTTCGTCGAACTCGACCTCGTCGGCATGGGCCTTGCCGGACTCGCGCGGCGCGCCGTACAGCAGATTGGCCTTCACCGACAGGTGCTGAAACAGGCTGGCCTCCTGGAACACGTAGCCGATCGGACGATGATGCGGCTTCAGGAACGTCGCATCGTCCTGCCAAACCTCGCCGCCGACTTCGCAGCTACTTCCGGGCAGATGCTGCAGGCCGGCGAGGCAGCGCAACACGCTGGACTTGCCGCAGCCGGACGGCCCGAACAGCCCGGTGATGCCGGTGGCCGGCACCGTGAAAGCGGCATCCAGCGCAAAGCCGCCGAGCTGGCCGCGAAACGCTGCACGAATCGTGGGAGGTGTCAGCGCCCTCATGTCCGGATCCGCGCGGTTCGCTTTTCCAGCATCATCATCGTCAGGATCACCACGAAGGCGAACGCCGCCATGCCGCCGGCCAGGATGTTGGCCTCACGCCACTGCGAGGTCTCGACGTAGTCGTAGATCGCCACCGACAGCACCTTGGTGCTGCCAGGAATGTTGCCGCCGATCATCAGCACGATGCCGAATTCGCCGACAGTATGAGCAAAGCCGAGCACCGCGCCGGCCAGAAAGCCCGGCCGCGCCAGCGGCATCGCGACGGTCCAGAACGCCTTCAATGGCGAGGCGCGCAACGTCGCGGCGACTTCGAGCGGACGATCGCCGATCGCGTCGAACGCGTTGCGGATCGGCTGCACGACAAAAGGCATCGAATAGATCACCGAGCCGAACACCAGACCGCCGAAGGTGAAAGCCACGGTGCGACCGCCCCACAGCGACGCCAGCGCGCCGCCCGGTCCGTCGGGGCCCATCAGCACCAGAAGATAAAAGCCGAGCACGGTCGGCGGCAGCACCAGCGGCAACGCCACCACCGCCGCAATCCCTTCCTTCCACCACGCTTTCGACCGCGCCAACCACCATGCGATCGGCGTGCCGACGATCAGCAGGATCACCGTGGTAATCGCCGCCAGCTCGATGGTCAGCCGTACCGGCTGCCAGATATCGGGGGGAAGACTGGTCATGGGCGAGCCCTGCTTTGCGCGAGGCGCGCCGGACGAACCTCTCCCCGCGTGCGGGGAGAGGTCGACGCGCATCGCAAGGTGCGCGTCGGGTGAGGGGGCGCTTCGGCGCGGCCGAGAGGCTCAGGCTTGAGGAGAAGCCCCCTCACCCCGGCCCTCTCCCCGCACGCGGGGAGAGGGAGCAGTTGCCGCACAGCTCGAGTCATTCGCGAAACGCTCCGTCTCATGCGGATTAGTTCAGCTCGCCTTCGGCGTGGTGACTTCGTAGCCGAACTTCTCGATGATCGCGCGCGACTCCGGGCCCTTGAGGAAGTCGAGGAACGCCTTGGCGGCGGCGTTGGCTTCGCCCTTCTTCAGCAGCACCGCGTCCTGGGTGATCGGCTTGTACAGATTCTGCGGCACCATCCAGCGCGAGCCGTCCTTGTCACCGATCACCTGCGACAGCGCCACAAAGCCGATCTCGGCGTTGCCGGTCTGCACGAACTGATAGGCCTGGGTGATGTTGGCGCCTTCGACCAGCTTCGGCTTCAGGTCGTCATACAGCTTCAGCGCCTGCATGGTCTCGACCGCGGCGGCGCCGTAGGGCGCGGCGGCCGGATTGCAGATCGACACCTTGGCGATCGAGGCCTGCTTCAGGGTCTCTTCACCCTTCACCACGCCCGGCGACTTGCTCCACAGCACCAGCTTGCCGACCGCGTAGGTGAACACGCTGTCCTTCACGCCGAGACCTTCTTCGGCGAGCTTCTTCGGCCGCGCCGAGTCGGCCGACAGGAATACTTCGAACGGCGCGTCCTGAGTGATCTGGGTGTAGAACTGACCGCTGGCGCCGAACGACAGCACCACCTCGTGCCCGGTCTTGGCCTTGAACGCCGCGGCGATCTCTTTCACCGGCTCGGTAAAATTCGCCGCGACCGCGACCTTGGCGGAGTCGGCGAGCGCCGGAGCGGACGCGAGGCCGGCAGCGAAAGCTGCGCCGAACAGAGCGAGCTTGAGAGTGGCAATGGCTTTCAAGGGAAGTCTCCTACTGGTTGAAGCACGCATTGATCGTGATTGCGGAAAAAGGCGAGCGGCGCGACGCGGCCCCGCGCCTCGTTTGGTGATGATGTCGCTCCGCTCGGAAGGATGAGATCGGGACGAACATGGTCGGTGCATCGCGTCAGTCGATCGCGACGATGACGTGAGCGGCGTCGAACACCGCGCAGGCCGGATCACCGGGAGCGAGCTTGAGGTCGTCGGCGCTGCGCGCCGTGACCGAGGCCGCGAGCGTCTTGTCGCCGCCGATGTCGAGCACGATCTCGGCATTGACGGCGGAGATGTCGGCGCGGCGCACGATGCCGCGCACGCAATTGCGCGCCGACACCAGCGGCGGCTGGTGGCCGGGCGCGATCATCACGAACGGCGCCTTGATCAGCACAATCGCCTCGCGGCCGACCACGAGGCCGAGGCTGCGCACGCTCTCGGCGGTCAGCAGCGCGTAGATCGTCGTCTCGGGCGACACCGTCACGGCAACTTCGGCGCTGAGGGTATCGGCCTTGATGTCCGTGATGACGCCGCGAAGGGCGTTGCGGGCGCTGGTCTTCATAAAGAATCCGGAGACGAGATTGATCGGGGTGATGCCGCTGCCGGCGAGTTCGGGTTCGAGGTTGCGAAACACCCGTGCCATCTCGGCCTCGAGCCGGCCGAACGCTTCGATCACCTTGACGCCGGTCGGCGTCAGCTGGGCGCCGCCGCCGGCCTTGCCGCCGGTGCGGGTTTCCAGCAGCGGACGGCCGAACAGGTTGGTCATCGCGTCGAGCGCGTCCCAGGCGGCCTTGTAGCTGAGGCCCGCCGCCTTGGCGCCGGCCGTGATGCTGCCCTCGCGCGCCACCGCCTGGAGCAGCCGGATGCGGTCGCGACCGACCCCGGAAATCTCCTTGGTCTTCAGCGTGACGGTTGCCTCTATGGACATTCAGGCAGCCTCGTCATTTGGTCGGACTGGTCGTCATATATAAGAACTATATAACGGTAAACTCAATCCGGCCAACCTCGACTAAGGAGACGACAGCCATGAAAATCAGCGCCCGCAATCAGCTCAAGGGCACCATCGTCGACGTCATCAAGGGTGCGACGACCTCGCATGTGCGCATCGATATCGGCGGCGGCGCGATCGTAACCGCTTCGATCACCAACGAATCCGCCGAAGAACTGAAGCTCGCCAAGGGCCAGCCGGCGATGGCGCTGATCAAGGCGTCCGACGTGCTGGTCGCCGTCGACTAAGCGGTTCGCGACCGATCCAAGCGACAACAGGTCGCGCCCACCCATTACTTCAGCGCCTCGCAGATGCTGACGTGAGGGTGGGCGGGACGGCGAAAGCTGCGACCATGCAGCTTGCCCCACCATTGATCGAGCGCGCGCCGCTCGCACTTCAGCCGCACGCTCATGCCGTCGGCGAACTTGATCCAGGCGTCGAAGCGATGGCTCGGCACGGCGATCACGAGCGGAATGTCGGCGCTGAGCGCCTCGACGATCAGATGCAGCAGGCCCTTGCCCTCGCTCTCCTGCTGACCGAACCGGTTGATGATCAGAAGGTCGGCGCCCTGCGCCAGGGCGCAGGCAACCCGCGCGCCGGCGTCGAGCAGGCGGCTCGGATCGAGCCGGCAGCCTTCGGCCATCGGCCCGAGATCCTGATACAGCGAGACCTGCTCGCCGGAATGCACCAGCCGCGCGGACAGTCCGCGGGTCTCATCGCCGCGAGGCCCGACCTGCAGCAGCCCGACCGCACGGTATCCCTGTGAATTGAGATCGGCAGCAAATTCGCCGAGCACGCGGTCGGGGTCTTCGCCGCGCTCATAGACCAGCGCAGCCAGATCGCATTGCGAGTCGAAGGTCATCGGCCCATCGCCGCGGCCTGGCGGCGCTCCGCTGTCGAGAGAGCACGAGCGGCTGGCAGATACCCCTGCGCGCCGCCATCGTTATATATCATAGTATATAGCGAGCGTGTAGCAGAAGAAATTCTGCTTTCGGACCAATGGAAAAGCTGCGACCGCGGATCGTCTGCAAAAGCAACTGGCACCGCCTGTTGTTTGAGCGGTGCGTAATTTTATTGCTCTCTAATCCATATTTTTTGCGCTTTGATGCGCGTCAAATGTGGGGTTCCGGCTGCGTGCTACTGCACCGCACACAACGCAACGTCTCTGCTGGCGAGGCCCCGATACCTCGCGAGCAGTCAATCTAAAAGGCCACGAGGAGGTTCTGCCCGGCCGCTGCTCAGCAGCCGCCCGGCATCGATACACCTTTCCCCAAAATGGCCAACGCAACACGGCGGGTTCGCTCCGCCGATCCAACGCAGACACGCAAGAACGGAACGGACCCCATGAACGCAAAATATCCTGGCATTCCCTCAGTGATCCACGGCAACGGCGCGGTGGCGCAGGTGATGGGGCATGTCTGCGGCGGCGTCATCGGCTACCCGATCACGCCCTCGACCGAGATCTCGGAAATCTATGAGGCGTTCCGCTCGTCCGGCGGCTGCAACGTCTGGGGCAAGCATCCGTTCTTCTTCGAACCGGAAGGCGAGCACTCGGCGCAGTCCGGCGCGCTCGGCGCGGCGCTGACCGGCGGCAAGTTCATCTCCAACGCCTCCTCATCCCAGGGCATCCTGTACGGCCTGGAATCGCACTACGTCACCGTCGGCAAGAAGGTCGGCGGCTTCGTGCTGCAGGTCGCCGCCCGCGTGGTGTCGAAGCACTCGCTCAACGTGATGGCCGGCCATGACGACGTCTATGCGCTGCTGTCGTCGGGCTACACCATCCTGTTCGGCTCCAATCCGCAGGAAGCCGCCGACCTCGCCGCGATCTCCTACAAGGTCGCCGCGATGTCGCTGATCCCGGTCGCCAACGCGATGGACGGCTTTGCGACCTCGCACATGCTGTCTGAAGCGCTGATGCCGGAGCCGGACCTGCTGCGCGAATTCCTCGGCGACCCCGCCGGCCGCATCCCGTGCCCGACCGTGGCGCAGGACATGCTGTTCGGCGCCAAGGGCCGCGTGTTCCAGCTCAAGCAGTACCTGCTGCGGCACGAAGCCGACTTCATGCCGACCGAGCTCGCGGCGCTCAAGAAGTTCCTCGACGACAACGCCGACACGATCGAGACCGACAATGCCGGCACGATCGTCGCCGAGACCCAGCGCTGGGTGCCGGAAGAACTGCGCGGCCAGTGGAAGCGGCAATGGATCAATGCGCCCGAGAAGGGCACCCGGCAGCTGGTGCCGGCGCTGGTCGACATCGACAATCCGGGCCTGACCGGCGGCGTGCAGAACCAGCCCGACTTCCAGGCCGGCGCGGTCGACCACCGCACTCACTTCGCCAATGCGGTGCCGCACTTCGTCAAGGAAGCGATGGCCGAATACGCCGCGCTCACCGGCCGTGAATACAAGCCGGTGATGACCTACATGTGCGACGACGCCGATCACGTCGTGGTCGGCCTCGGCTCGGTCACCGATGATGCCGAAGCGGTCGCGGCCTACTTGCGCTCGCAGGGCAAGAAGGTCGGCGTGGTGTCGATCAAGATGCTGCAGCCGTTCCCGGAAGCCGAGCTGGTCGAAGCGCTGAAGGGCAAGACCGCCGTCACCGTGCTGGAGCGCTCGGAAGTCACCGCGCTGACCCAGCTCGTGACCCAGGCGCTGTGCAAGGCGCGCGAGAACGGCGACGCCGGCGTGCGTCACGCCGGCATCCCGGCGCTGACCAAGCTGCCGAAGATCACCACGGCGATCTTCGGTCTCGGCGGCCACGACCTGCAGCCGCGCGACCTGATCGCCTGCTACGCCAATATGGAGAAGCAGGACTCGGCGCCGTTCGTGTATCTCGGCACCAAGTTCTTCACCGAGAATCCGTCGCCGCGCATGGAGGCGCTGCAGAGCCGGCTGAAGGCGGCCTATCCGGAAACCCAGTACATGGCGCTGGAGACCGGGACCAACCCGAACCTGCTGCCGCCCTCCGCCTTCCGCATCCGCTTCCACTCGATCGGCGGCTACGGCACCATCGCGTCGGGCAAGCTGCTGACCGACATCCTGGCCGGTGCGCTCGACATGCATTCGAAGTCGGCGCCGAAATACGGCTCGGAAAAGAGCGGCGCGCCGACCAATTACTACATCACGCTGTCGCCGGAGCCGGTGAAGATCACCAACGCCGAGCTGGAAGACGTCGAGATCGTGATCTCGCCGGACCACAAGGTGTTCGTGCACACCAACCCGCTGCGCGGCCTGGTCGCCGGTGGCACCTTCATCCTGCAGACCAACCTGTCGCCGCTCGAAGTCTGGCGTGACATGCCGGCCAAGGCCCGCCAGACCATCCGCGACAAGATGATCAAGTTCTACGTGATCGACGCGTTTGCGGTGGCCAAGCGCCACGCGCCGACCGCCGAACTCGAAACCCGCATGATGGGCATCGCCTTCATCGGCGCGGTGTGCGGCAACGTCGACCGCGTGGTCGCCGACGCCTCGCAGGACGCGATGCTCAACAAGATCCGCCAGCAGATCTCGAAGAAGTTCGGCGCCAAGGGCGGCGACATCGTCGAGGGCAACATGGCGGTGATCCGCGAGGGTCTCGAAGCCACCCACAAGGTCGATTACGACGCCGCCGAGTTCAGCGAGGACGCCATCAAGGCAGCCCCAAAGGCCAAGCGCGACGCTTCGATCTCGGCCTCGATGTGCCGCGTCGCGGCGCCTGCGTCGGCTGCGGGCTTCCTCGATCCGGAGTACTACGACGACGTGCTCGCCGCGCCGTTCCGTGACGGCACCATCGCCGAAGCGCCGGTGCTGCCGGGCATCGGGATGTTCATGCCGGCCGGCTCCGCCGCCGCCAAGGACAAGGGTCTGTTCCGCCGCAACGTGCCGGAATTCAAGGCCGACCTCTGCACCGGCTGTATGGAGTGCGCGCTGGTCTGCCCCGACGCCGCGATCCCGAACGCGGTGCACGACATCCACGAACTGCTGCTGACCGCCATCAAGCAGCTCGACATCGCGCCCGCTCAGCAAGACGCGCTGCGGGAGAAGGTGCCGGCGCTGACCGAAGCGATCCGCGACGTGTATCGCGGCGGCAAGGACGACAAGCCGTTCAACGAGATCGTGGCGCAGGCCGCGGAGGCGCTGAACGTCGACAATGCCACGCTGAACCGCAACTTCGGCAAGCTGTCGGCGGCGCTGTCGGTGTATCCGGTGGCGCGCACCCGGCCGTTCTTCGACGCGATGGAGAAGAGCCAGCCGGGCACCGGCGGTCTGTATTCGGTGAGCGTCGACCCGTGGAAGTGCTCGGGCTGTCTCGAATGTATCGACGTCTGCGGCCCCGGCGCGCTGGTCGATCGTGAGCAGGACGAGCCGATGCTGGAGCAGCTCCAGGCGCGGTTCGAATTCCTCAGCCGCACCCCGAACACTCCGGCGCGGTTCACCGAAAGCGCGACCAAGCCGGAAGGCGAGACCAAGCGGCTGATGCTCGATCGCGCCAATTACTACGCGACCACCGGCGGCCATGGCGCCTGCCGCGGCTGCGGCGAAGTCACCGCGATCCGTCTGGTCACCTCGACCAACCACGCGATCCACGACAAGCGCCGCAAGGACCACATCCGCGAGCTGGAGACCCTGATCGACCAGCTCAACGCCAAGCGGGCTCTGGTCGCCGGCGACGACGCGCGCGCCGCCCGGATCGACCAGACCCTGAAGACGCTGGAGAAGCGGCTGTATCTCTACGAGAGCGGTCCGACCGGCAACGGCCCGTCCGGCATGGTGATCGCCAACGCCACCGGCTGTTCGAGCGTCTATGCGTCGACCTTCCCGTTCAACCCCTACACCGATCCGTGGGTGAACAGCCTGTTCCAGGACACCCCCGCGGTGGCCAAGGGCATCTTCGAAGGTCTCACCGCCAAGGCGTCCGAGGACTTCCGCGCGCTGCGCATCGCCAAGCTCGAACTGGCCGACGCCTATGATGCGGCCAAGCACGACGGTTACTTCCGTTACTTCGGCTGGAGCGAATTCACGCCCGAAGAGCGGTCGATGCTGCCGACCGTGCTGAGCATGGGCGGCGACGGCGCCACCTACGACATCGGATTCGGCGCGCTGTCGCGTCTGCTCGCCACCAAGACTCCGATCAAGGTGGTGGTGCTGAACACCGGCGCCTACTCCAACACGGGCGGCCAGACCTCCACGGCGAGCCTCACCGGCCAGGACAGCGACCTGTCGCGGTTCGGCATCGCCCAGCACGGCAAGCAGGAATCCCGCAAGGAACTCGGCCTGATCGCCTCGTTCCATCCCAACGTGTTCGTGGTGCAGACCGCGACCGCGCTGCAGGGCCACTTCCTGAAGAACGTGATGGAGTTCCTGAACCACACCTCGTCGCCGGCGGTGCTCGACGTCTATACGCCGTGCCAGGCCGAGCACGGCATCGGCGACGCCGTCGCCAACCGCCAGGCGCGTCTGGCGGTCGAAAGCCGGATGAATCCGGTGTTCGTCCACGACCCGCGCAAGGGCAGCAAGCTCAACAACTGGTTCTCGCTCGACGGCAACCCCGAGGCCGACCAGGACTGGGCGACCAAGACGATCGAGTACGTCGACGCCGACGGCAAACCGCAGCTTCTCAAGGCCAAGCTGACGCCGGCCGACTTCGCCCACACCGAAGTCCGCTTCCGCAAGCAGTTCAAGGCGCTGAAGAAGGACGAGGGCGCGCTGCCGATCGACGAATACGTCGCGCTCGATCCGGCGGCCCGCGCCGGCAAGACGCCGTTCATCTACGCCACCGATGCCGACAAGAAGCTGATCAAGCTGTCGGTCGGCGAGACCGTGGTGGCGCTGGTGGAAGAACGGCGGAAGTACTGGCGCACGCTGCAATATCTCGGCGGCTTCGACGTCCGGGCGCTCGACGAAGCGCACAGCGCCGAACTGGCCGCGCTGCAGCACCAGTACGACGAACAGGTCAAGGCCCGCGAAAGCTCGCTCGATCAGATCGCGCGCGGCATGAGCGAGCTGGCAGCCTCGTCGAACGCGCCGGCGGCCGGTGGCTTCGGTGCGCTGATGAACGGCTTCGCGGCAGCTCCGGCAGCCGCGGCGCCGACCAACGGCGCCAAGACCGCCAATGGCAACGGCGCCGAGCCGATCCACATCGACGATGCGGATCTCGGCAAGTGCACCAACTGCAAGAGCTGCTACCAGGACGTGCCGGAAGTGTTCGAACTCACCAAGATCGTCGTCGACGGCGCCCCGAAGGACGTCGCCCACGTCATCCCCGGCGTGTTCGGCAAGCTCAAGGTCACGCCTGAACTGTCGGCCAAACTGAGCCGCGCGGCGGCCAACTGCGATGCGGAGATCATTCGATGAGCGACGTCACCGGAACGGTCTCCAGCGACGTGCTGCGCTACCAGCAGGCGCGCAGCACGCTGGAAAGCTCCAAGAGCGAACTGGAAGAGCTGCAGAACAGCGAAGCTGTCGGCGTCTTCCAGAAGCAGCTCGCGCTGCTGCAGAAGCGCCTGGTCAACGACCCGGCGTCGCTGCGGAACATGTTCATCGCGGACGGCACCCAGGCGATCGTCTGGGAATTCCAGCAGCCGGAGCTGGGTGAAGCCTTCACCACCACGCTGTGGAATCTGCTCGCCCGCGGCGACGACATGTCGATCATCCTGCAGCGCTTCATCTGGGCGCTGCCGCTGAAGTTCAAGCGCAAGTTCATCAAGGCGATCGACGTGCACCTGCGCGGTCGCTACCCGATGTTCGAGAATCTGTCGGAAGGCTGGCCGGGCGAAGCGTTCATCCCGCCCTACATCCGTCCGGCGGAAGAGCGCGCGATCGACTTCGAACTCGTGAACCAGGGCTATCTCGGCTACCAGTCGATCGGCTACTCGGTGCGCGAGTGTGAGCTGTTCGTCTGGCTCGAGGTGATGCGCGACAAGCAGTGCGACGACAAGCCGTGCGAACTCGGCGTGCTGATCCAGGGCAAGAAGGAAGCCAAGGGCGGCTGCCCGGTGAAGATCCACATCCCCGAGATGCTGGACCTGCTCGGCAACGGCAAGCATCGCGAAGCCTTGGAGCTGATCGAGAGCTGCAACCCGCTGCCGAACGTCACCGGCCGCGTCTGCCCGCAGGAACTGCAGTGCCAGGGCGTCTGCACCCATACCAAGCGGCCGATCGAGATCGGCCAGCTCGAATGGTACCTGCCCGAGCATCAGAAGCTCACCAACCCGAACGCCAATGAGCGCTTCGCCGGCCGGATCTCGCCGTGGGCTGCGGCCGTGAAGCCGCCGATCGCGGTGGTCGGCTCCGGCCCGTCGGGTCTGATTAACGCGTACTTGCTGGCGGTCGAGGGCTTCCCGGTCACGATCTTCGAGGCGTTCCACGACCTCGGCGGCGTGCTGCGCTACGGCATTCCGGAATTTCGCCTGCCCAACACGCTGATCGACGACGTGGTCGAGAAGATCATCCTGCTCGGCGGCCGCTTCGTGAAGAACTTCGTGGTCGGCAAGACCGCGACGCTCGAAGACCTCAAGGCCGAAGGCTTCTGGAAGATCTTCGTCGGCACCGGCGCGGGTCTTCCGACGTTCATGAACGTGCCCGGCGAGCATCTGCTCGGGGTGATGTCGGCCAACGAGTTCCTAACCCGCGTCAACCTGATGCGCGGCCTGGATGACCGCTACGAGACCCCGCTGCCGGAAGTCAAAGACAAGAACGTGTTCGTGATCGGCGGCGGCAACACCGCGATGGACGCGGCGCGCACCGCCAAGCGGCTCGGCGGCAACGTCACCATCGTGTATCGCCGCACCAAGAGCGAGATGCCGGCCCGCGTCGAGGAGCTGCATCACGCGCTGGAAGAGAACATCAATCTCGCGGTGCTGCGCGCGCCGCGCGAATTCATCGGCGACGACCACACCCACTTCGTCACCCACGCGCTGCTCGACGTCAACGAGCTCGGCGAACCGGACAAGTCCGGCCGCCGCAGCCCGAAGCCGACCGGGCAGATCGAGCGGGTGCCGGTCGACCTCGTGATCATGGCGCTGGGCAACACCGCCAACCCGATCATGAAGGACGCCGAGCCCGGCCTGAAGACCAACAAATGGGGCACCATCGAGGTCGAAGAAGGTTCGCAGCGCACCTCGATCAAGAACGTCTACACCGGCGGCGACGCTGCGCGCGGCGGCTCCACCGCGATCCGCGCGGCCGGCGACGGCCAGGCGGCGGCGCGCGAGATCGTCGGCGAGATTCCGTTCACGCCGGCCGAGATCAAGGACCGGGTCGAACGCGCCGCCAAGTACACCGAGCTCGGCCAGATCGAACAGACGATCGTGGGCAAGGTGCCGCTCGCCGGCGGCATCGTCGAGTTCACCGTGCGGGCTCCGATGGTGGCGCGCTCGGCCAAAGCCGGCCAGTTCGTGCGCGTGCTCCCCTGGGAGAAGGGCGAACTGATCCCGCTGACGCTGGCCGATTGGGACGCCGAGAAGGGCACCATCGATCTGGTGGTGCAGGGCATGGGCACCTCGTCGCTGGAGATCAACCGGATGGCGATCGGCGATGCGTTCTCTGGCATCGCCGGACCGCTCGGCCGCGCCAGCGAGCTGCACCGCTACGAGGGCAACCAGACCGTGGTGTTCTGCGCCGGCGGCGTCGGCCTGCCGCCGGTGTATCCGATCATGCGCGAGCACCTGCGGCTCGGAAACCACGTCACGCTGATCTCCGGCTTCCGCGCCAAGGAGTTCCTGTTCTGGACCGGCGACGACGAGCGCGTCGGCAAGCTGAAGAAGGAGTTCGGCGACCAGCTGTCGCTGATCTACACCACCAATGACGGCTCCTACGGCGTCAAAGGCTTCGTCACCGGCCCGCTTGAGGAGATGATGAAGGCCAACCAGGAGGGCAAGGGCCGCAGCATCGCCGAGGTGATCGCGATCGGCCCGCCGCTGATGATGCGGGCGGTCTCCGACCTCACCAAGCCGTATGGCGTCAAGACCGTGGCGAGCCTCAACTCGATCATGGTGGATGCCACCGGGATGTGCGGCGCCTGCATGGTGCCGGTGACCATCGACGGCAAGATGGTGCGCAAGCACGCCTGCATCGACGGCCCGGAAATCGACGCCCACATCATCGACTGGGACAAGTTCCTGCCCCGCTTTAACGCCTTCAAGGCGCAGGAACTGGAGAGCAAGAAGAAGCACGGCTTCGCGTAAGCGCGACCTATCTTCTGTTCTTCTGTCATTCCGGGGCGCGCGGAACGCGCGAGCCCGGAATCCATAACCACCGCGGGGAGTATGGATTCCGGGCCTGCGCGCAAGCGCGCATCCCGGAATGACGAACGATGGTGTCTTCGAGTGGCCGGGTTCGCCCGGCCTTTTTCGTTGGCGTCCCCGGCGGATCTGGTGGCTGGAAAGGGGTGTCAAACGCCGCGGGACCGCCTAGATTGCGGCCATGCCGAAAACGACCAAGTCCGCCGCTGCGACGCCTGCCGCTTCCTCCGCCACGCCCCCTGCCCCCGTCGGCGTCAAGCCGCCCGGCAAGGGCGACCACATCTTTCTGGTCGACGGCTCGTCGTACATCTTCCGGGCCTATCACGCGCTGCCGCCGCTGAACCGCAAGTCGGACGGGCTGCAGGTCAATGCCGTGCTCGGCTTCTGCAACATGCTGTGGAAGCTGCTCCGCGACATGCCGCCGGAGAACCGGCCGACGCATCTCGCCATCATCTTCGACAAGTCGGAAGTCACCTTCCGCAACCATCTCTACCCCGAATACAAGGCGCACCGGCCGCCGGCGCCTGAGGATCTGATCCCGCAATTCGCCCTGATCCGCGAGGCGGTGCGGGCGTTCGACCTGCCGTGCCTGGAACAGTCCGGCTTCGAGGCCGACGATCTGATCGCCACTTACGTGCGAGAGGCGTGCGAGGCAGGGGCCACGGCGACGATCGTGTCGTCCGACAAGGACCTGATGCAGCTCGTGACCGACTGCGTGGTGATGTACGACACCATGAAGGACCGCCGCATCGGCGTGCCCGAGGTGATCGAGAAATTCGGCGTGCCGCCCAACAAGGTGGTCGAAGTCCAGGCGCTCATAGGCGACTCGGTCGACAATGTGCCAGGGGTTCCAGGAATAGGTCCTAAAGCTGCAAGCACGCTCATAAACGAACTCGGCTCACTCGACCGAATTCTCTCGGCTGAGCAAGATCCCGAGACGGTGGAGGCACAATTAAAGTCAAATCTGGCGGCGCTGGAGGCGCGAATCTCCGAGATAGCTGGAGAACCTGTAAAGCTGAGCTCTGGAGCGCAGGTTGGACGCATCTTGGAAGAGAAGTTTGGCCAAACCGCACTTCCAAAAGACAAGAAAGGAAACTCATCCGCAGATACAGCCACGATCGAACGGCTGGCGGGCGAGGGCAATGAATTCTGCAAGCTAATTCTAAATGCTCGGAATTTGTCCCGGGCAATAGGTGGCACGGTAGCAAAGATCGTCGCGAACAAGGACCTTGCTATCATCTCCCGCAAGCTGGTGCTGCTCGACGACCATGTGCAATTAGAGGTGCCGCTGGAAGAGCTGGCCGTGCACGAGCCCGACGCGCGAAAACTGGTGGCGTTCCTCAAGGCGATGGAATTCACCACGCTGACGCGGCGCGTCGCCGACTACGCGCAGATCGATCCGTCGGATGTCGAGGCCGAGACGGCGTTGAAGTCTGCCGTTCCGCCGCTTGCGAAGAGCGCGCCCCCGAGCGGCGACCTGTTTGCGGGCCAGGAGCCCTCACCCCAGCCCTCTCCCGCAGGCGGGGGAGGGAGCGCGCCGAGTCCGGGCCAAGGTGGTCCGCTGAATGCCGGGCGCGGGCGCGACGGCAGGCCGGGCGTCGTGCTGTCGCCGGAGGCGCTGGTGGCGGCGCGGGCCGAGGCCGCCCGCAAGATTCCGGTCGACCGCACTGCCTACAAGACTTTGCGCAGCCTCGACGAACTGCACGGCTTCATCGCCCGCATCCACGACACCGGCGTCGTCGCGCTTGAAGCGGCCGCGACCTCGATCGATCCGATGCAGGCGGAGCTGATCGGCCTCGCTTTGGCGCTCGGCCCGAACGACGCCTGCTACATTCCGCTCGCCCACAAGCAGAGCGGCGACGGTGACGGGCTGTTCGCCGCCGGCCTCGCGCCCGACCAGATCGGCCCCCGCGACGCGCTCGATGCGCTGCAGCCGATCCTGGAATCCGCAGGCGTCGCCAAGGTCGGCTTCGCGATCAAATTCGCCGCGGTGCTGCTGGCGCAGCACGGCCTGACCTTGCGCAACATCGACGATCCGCAGCTGATGTCCTACGCGCTCGACGCCGGCCGCGGCAGCCACGCGCTCGATGCGCTCTCCGAAAGCAATCTCGGCCACACCCTGCACACGCTCACTGAGCTGACCGGCACCGGCAAAAACAAGATCGGCTTCGATCAGGTGCCGGTCGACCGTGCCACCGCCTACGCGGCCGAACGCGCCGACGTGAGCTTGCGGCTGGCCCGCGTGCTGAAGCCGCGCCTCGTCGCAGGCAGCATGACGGCGGTGTACGAGACGCTGGAGCGCCCTCTTGTCGGCGTGCTGGCGCGGATGGAGCGGCGCGGCATCTCGATCGACCGACAGGTGCTGGCGCGGCTGTCGGCGGATTTCGCCCAGACTGCGGCGCGGATCGAGGCCGAGATCCGCGAGCTCGCCGGCGAGGACATCAACATCGGCAGCCCGAAGCAGCTCGGCGATATCCTGTTCGGCAAGATGGGCCTGCCGGGCGGCAGCAAGACCAAGACCGGCGCGTGGTCGACCTCGGCGCAGGTGCTGGACGAACTCGCCGAGCAGGGCCACGAATTCCCGAAGAAGATTCTGGAGTGGCGGCAGGTCAGTAAGCTGCGCTCGACCTACACCGACGCGCTGCCGAATTACGTTCATCCGCAGACCCACCGCGTCCACACCACCTATGCGCTCGCCGCCACCACCACCGGTCGGCTGTCGTCGAACGAGCCGAACCTGCAGAACATCCCGGTGCGCACCGAGGACGGCCGCAAGATCCGCCGCGCTTTCGTGGCGACGCCCGGCAACAAGCTGGTGTCGGCGGACTATTCGCAGATTGAACTGCGGCTCTTGTCCGAAGTCGCCGACGTGCCGGCGCTGCGCAAGGCGTTCCAGGACGGCATCGACATTCACGCGATGACGGCGTCCGAGATGTTCGGCGTGCCGGTCGAGGGCATGCCGTCGGAAATTCGCCGCCGGGCGAAAGCGATCAATTTCGGCATCATCTACGGCATCTCGGCATTCGGCCTCGCCAACCAGCTGAGCATTCCGCGCGAGGAAGCCGGCGCCTACATCAAGCGCTACTTCGAGCGCTTCCCCGGCATCCGCGCCTATATGGACGAGACGCGGGATTTCTGCCGGTCGCACGGCTATGTCACCACGCTGTTCGGCCGCAAATGCCACTACCCGGACATCAAGGCATCCAATCCGTCGATCCGCGCCTTCAACGAGCGCGCCGCCATCAACGCAAGGCTGCAGGGCTCCGCCGCCGACATCATCCGCCGCGCCATGGTGCGGATGGAAGACGCGCTGGCCGAGAAGAAGCTCTCGGCGCAGATGCTGCTGCAGGTCCACGACGAACTGATCTTCGAAGTGCCGGAGGCCGAAGTCGAGGCGACGCTGCCGGTGGTCCGCGCGGTGATGCAGGACGCGCCGTTCCCGGCTGTGCTGCTGAATGTGCCGCTGCAGGTGGATGCACGGGCGGCGGACAATTGGGACGAGGCGCATTAGTGCCAGCCCTTCGTTGTGACGCACTGATCCGCAGCAGGCACTGAGCAACCTCTCCCGCGTGCGGGAGAGGTCGGATCGCGCAGCGATCCGGGTGAGGGCACTCCCCTCCACGAAACGCGGACTCACTGCTTGGAGCGCCCTCACCCCAACCCTCTCCCGCGGGCGGGAGAGGGAGCGCGCTGTGCTGGGGGCGCTGCTGCGGTCCTGGAATGCAGCGCGGATGAGGCGACGACGGTTAATACCTCCACCGCGCCGCTGGCATCGGCGCGGTCTCGGGGATAAATTGCGGCGTTTTCCGCAAAGCTGAAGCTAGAGAGTCCGCCCGTGTCCAAATCCGCGTCCCGCGCCCGCCTTGCCGACATCATCCGCACCCGTTCGTTCGGCCGGGGAGAGATCACGCTCGCGTCGGGTCGCAAGAGCGACTTCTACTTCAACCTGAAGCCGACGATGCTCGATCCCGAGGGCGCGGCGCTGCTGGCGGAATTGACCTACGAGACGCTGCGCGACGAGAAGGTCGATTATGTCGGCGGGCTGGAGATGGGCGCGGTGCCGCTGGCCGGCGCGATCGCGCAGCTGTCCTGGCTGAAGAACCATCCGATTTCGGCATTCTTCGTGCGCAAGAAGCCGAAGGAGCACGGCGCGCGGCTGTCCGTCGAAGGGCTGGCGAAGGGCGAGAGCCTGGCCGGCAAGCGCTGCGTCATCGTCGAGGACGTCACCACCACCGGCGGCTCGGCCATCAAGGCGGTCGAAGCGGTGAAGGAATCCGGCGCCGAGATCGTGCTGGTGCTGACCATGGTCGACCGCGAAGAAGGCGCGACCGAAGCGTTCGCCGCAGCCGGCTTGCCGTTCCGGTCGCTGTACAAGGCCAGCGAGTTCCTCAACGTCTGAGTGCAGGCGCGGCCGCCGGAAACCCGGCGTTTACCATCCCATCCTAAAGTCGCGACCAACAGCGGCCTTGCCGCAGGGTGGTCGCGTCGGTGGAGTGGGCGTTTGCGTCATTTGCTTACCAGTTCGCGCCTGCGGCGCAGCGCCCTCGCTCTCGGGGCCGTGCTCGCCGTCCCGATGATCGCCGCGCCCGAAATCGCCTCAGCCCAGAACCTGCTGGATTTCCTGTTCGGCGGCGCCGGCCCGCAACGGCCGCAGGAACGCGGGGCCCCGGCTCAGGCCAATTTCTTCGCCGACCCGTTCGGCCTCAATCAGCAAAACCAGCAGCCGCAACCGCAGCGCCAGGCGTCCGCCGGCGGCGGCCCGGCGTTCTGCGTGCGCAGCTGCGATGGCAAGTACTTCCCGCTGCAGATCCGCGCCGGGGCCAGCCCGGCCCAGATGTGCCAGGCGTTCTGCCCGGCCGGCAACGCCAAGGTGTATTACGGCAGCCAGATCGACGGCGCCCGCGCCGCCAATGGCGAGCGCTACGCCGACTCGCCCAACGCCTTCGCCTATCGCAAGGCGCTGAAGGAGGACTGCACCTGCAACGGCCGTGATCCGGCGGGCCTCGCGCAGATCGACCTGTCGCAGGACAACTCGCTGCGCGCCGGCGACATCGTCGCCACCGCCAACGGCCTCGTCGCCTATACGGGCGTGCGACTGGGTGTCGAGCAGACGCCCGACTTCACCCCGGTTGCCGACTATCCGGGCCTAACCGCCAGCCTGCGCGCCCGCCTCGGCGAGATGAAGGTCGCTCCGGTCAACGAGCAGATCGCCGAACAGGCGCCCCCCGCGCTCGGCCGCGACGTCTCGCTGCCGGTCGAGCCCCCGAAGCCGATCCCCCACGGCCGCCGCGCCGGGATCGAGTAGTCTCTCTCTCTCACTCACCGTCATTCCGGGACGCTCGCGCCAGCGAGCGGACCCGGAATCTCGAGATTCAGGGTACTTCGGCGGCGCAGCTGGGGGAGACGCCTCGGACAAATAACCGCGAGATTCCGGGTTCGCTCACTTCGTGAGCGCCCCGGAATGACTCCCGTAAAGGCTTCGCTCGCCCCGGAATGACACCTAGGGCTTGAGGGCTTCGCGCGCTGGAAAGACTTGGACGACTAGGAGCTAGAAACCTAGAAGCCTAGGAGCCTCGACGCCTACCTGCCGACGATCACCCCGATCACGTTCGGGGCGGCGAGGTAGGATTCTTCGAGGTGGGCGCGGGCGGCGGCGCGGTTTTCGGCGGTGAGCAGGCCGCGGGCTTCGGCCAGGATCATCCAGCAATAGCCCCACCAGTCGGTGAGCATCCCGGTGTCGTCGACCAGGTCGTAGCCGTGCTCGGCGGCGAAGATCCGCGCGGTGCCCTCGTCGAGGGTGTCGAGCCAGCTCAGATCAGCAGGATCGAACATCTCGTCGACCAGATCGTCCGGGCAGTAACCCCAGATCGACACACACACCGCGTTGAACTCGCGGTCGAGCTGATCGTCATCGACCCATTGCCGGCGGGCGAGCTGATGCAGCCGCGACAGGGAGCGGGCGAAATCGGCGATCCGGGTGAGCGCCGTCTGATCGAAGGCGATGGTGGACATCTCGTCCTCGGAAGCTTGCTGAGACCATACATATAGACGGCGCACCGCGCCGAATCGCAATGATAACTCAAGACCTTGCAGAATGTTCTAAATTTGTTCTTATCGTCCCCGCCGGGCCTCGCCGCGGCACCCTGCGCCGAGCCTCGCCTCGTCCGTTCCCGCCGCGAAACTTCGCGCCGCCTCTGCGGCAGGCAACCTGACTCGCGCGTTTTTGCACAAAAGCCGGGCATCCCGCCGCAACGATGCCCTCGTCATGGGTTTCGATCCGGGACTATTGTTTGTATGGTCGTGGTCTCATCCGCTTGGAATGGTCACTTGCCCGTGCAGTCGCTACCAGAAAAAAATTCCTCCCAGTCGGCGCCTCTGGATGAGCTGGCGCTCGCGGAGATCAAGAGCGCAATCCTCGCCAAGCTGACGCTGGCGATCGGCAAGGAAGCCGCGCACGCGACCAAGCACGACTGGTACAAGGCCTCCGCCTTGGCGCTGCGTGACCGGATCGTGCACCGCTGGCTGGTGTCCGAGAAGGAGAGCTACGACGCCGGTCGCAAGCGGGTGTATTACCTGTCGCTCGAGTTCCTGATCGGCCGGCTGTTCACCGACTCGCTGAACAATATGGGCCTGCTGGCGCAGTTTGACGCCGCGCTCGGCGACCTCGGCGTCGGCCTCAACGACCTGCGCAAATGCGAACCCGACGCAGCGCTCGGCAATGGCGGCCTCGGCCGGCTCGCCGCCTGCTTCATGGAGAGCATGGCGACGCTGGAGATCCCGGCCTACGGCTACGGCATCCGCTACGATTACGGCCTGTTCCGCCAGATCATCAATCACGGCTGGCAGCAGGAATTCCCCGACGAGTGGCTGAGCTTCGGCAATCCGTGGGAGTTGCAGCGGCCGGAGGTCGTCTATCAGGTCAAGTTCGGCGGCCATGTCGACCAGGTCACCGACGCCAAGGGCTACACCCGCGCGGTGTGGACGCCGGGCGAGACGGTGCAGGCGATCGCCTACGACACCCCGATCGTCGGCTGGCGCGGCGAGCACGTCAACGCGCTGCGGCTATGGTCGGCGCGCGCGCCGGACCCGCTCTTGATCGACGTGTTCAACACCGGCGACTATCTCGGCGCCACCGCGCACGAGGCGCGCGCCGAAGCGATCTGCAAATTCCTGTATCCGAACGACGAGAGCCCGGCAGGCCGCGAGCTGCGGCTGCGCCAGGAGTACTTCTTCGTCTCCGCCTCGCTGCAGGACCTGATCAAGCGCCACCTGGATTCCGACGGCCAGATCCGCAACCTCGCCAAGAAGGCGGCAATCCAGCTCAACGACACCCATCCGTCGCTGGCGGTCGCCGAGCTGATGCGGCTCCTGGTCGACGTTCACGGCCTGCGCTGGGACGACGCCTGGCAGATCACCGTCGCGACGCTGAGCTACACCAACCATACGCTGCTGCCCGAAGCGCTGGAGACTTGGCCGCTCGACCTGTTCCAGCGCACGCTGCCGCGCCACCTCGAAATCATCTACCGAATCAACGAGGTGCATCTCGGCCTCGCCGAGGCGCGCAGCCCCGGCGATATCGAATTCCGCGCCTCGGTGTCGCTGATCGACGAGAAGGCCGGCCGCCGGGTGCGGATGGGCCACCTCGCCTTCATCGGCTCGCACCGCGTCAATGGCGTCTCGGCGATGCATTCCGACCTGATGAAGGAGACCGTGTTTCACGATCTCAACTTCCTCTACCCCGGCCGCATCACCAACAAGACCAACGGCATCACCTTCCGGCGCTGGCTGACGCTGGCCAATCCCGGCCTGACCGAGCTGGTCCGCTCGGTGGCCGGCGACGAGGTGCTGGACGATCCGACCCGGCTGGAACGGCTCGAAGCCTTCGCTGGCGACAGCGCGTTCCAGCAGCAGTTCCGCAGCGTCAAGCATCGCAACAAGGTGGCGCTGGCGCGGCTGATCGGCGAGCGCAACAACATCCGGATCGATCCGAGCGCGCTGTTCGACGTCCAGATCAAGCGCATCCACGAATACAAGCGGCAGCTGCTCAACGTGCTCGAGACCATCGCGCTGTATCAGGCGATCAAGGACGAGCCGAACCGCGACTGGGTCCCGCGCGTCAAGATCTTCGCCGGCAAGGCCGCGGCGAGCTATCGCTACGCCAAGCTGATCATCAAGTTGATCAACGACGTCGCCGAAGTGGTGAACAACGACGCCTCGATCGGCGGCAAGCTGAAAGTGGTGTTCCTCGCCGACTACAATGTCAGCCTCGCCGAGGTGATCATTCCGGCCGCCGACCTGTCGGAGCAGATCTCGACCGCCGGCATGGAAGCCTCCGGCACCGGCAACATGAAGCTGGCGCTGAACGGCGCGCTGACGATCGGCACGCTCGACGGCGCCAATATCGAGATCCGCGATCTGGTCGGCCCGGAGAACATCGCGATCTTCGGCATGGAAGCGCTTGAAGTGGTGGCGCGCCGCGCCCAGGGGCTCGACGCCACCGACGTCATCAACCGCTCGCCGCAGCTTGCCAACGCGATCCGCGCGATCGACTCCGGCGTGTTCTCGCCCGACGACCGTGCCCGGTTCGCCTCGGTGGCGCACGCGCTGCGCCACCTCGACCACTACATGGTGAGCGCCGATTTCGACAGCTACTACGAGGCCCAGCGCGGCATCGACGCGCGCTGGCGCGCCGGCTCCGCCTGGACCCGCGCCGGCATCCTCAACGTCGCCCGGATGGCGTGGTTCTCGTCCGACCGCACCATTCGCGAATACGCCGAAGAGATCTGGAACGTGCCGACCAAGCCGGCGACCCAGCCCTCCCCGGCACGGCAGGCGGGATAGCAGTCGCTCAGCCGAGCGTCGCGCACTTCTCCTCAGCCCGTCATTCCGGGGCGCGAGCATCGCTCGCGAACCCGGAATATCGAGATTCGGGGCACTCCTTTTTACAACACCTGCGAGATTCCGGGTTCGCGCGTTTCACGCGCGCCCCGGAATGACTTGCGTGTGGGCGCGCCGACGCCGCCCTCCATCATCACATGATGACCGACAGCCATTGCGCCCGGCTGCGCCGCGGTGCAAGCTGGCGGTGCATAACAAGAGCAACAACACGGGAAGCGCACCATGGACGCCAAGGTCGAGCACACTCCGCATCCGTTCGACGCCGCGACGCAGGTCGAACTCGACGGCGGCCGCTGGCAGGGCGCGACCAGCGACGATTACCATGCCTTCGTCGGCCAGTTCGGCGGCGCCACCGCGGCGACGCTGCTGCGCGCCCTGATGCAGCAGCCGGAGCGCGCCGGCGATCCGCTCGCCTTCACGGTGAATTTCTGCGCGCCGATCAGTGCCGGCAGCTTCGAACTGACGCCCCGGCTGATCAAGGCGACGCGCTCGACCCAGCATTGGGGCATCGAACTCAGCCAAGGCGACGCCGGCGTCGAAGTGTTCGCCACCGCGGTGTTCGCGCAGCGCCGAGACACCTGGACTCACCGGCCCGCCGAGATGCCGAAGACCGCCGCTTACGACGAAGCCCCGGTGTATGCGCGCGCCGGCGCTGCGGCGTCGTGGATCCGTCAGTTCGAGTTTCGCTTCGTCGAGAACGAGCCGAACTTCGGCGAGGGACCGCTGCCGGAGCCGGCGAGCCCGCATACCAAGGCCTGGATCGGCCACGCCGTGCCGCGTACGCTGGATTTGTTGTCGCTGTCAGCGATCGCGGATGCGTTCTTCGCGCGGATCTTCCACGTCCGCGGCGAACTGTTGCCGATCGGTACGGTATCGATGACGACGTATTTCCACGTCGACGCCGCCGATCTCGCCGCCGAGCCGATCACCGCGGTGCTCGGCGTCGCCGACGCCAACGTGTTTCACAAGAGCTTCTCCGATCAGACCGGCGAATTGTGGTCGCCGAGCGGGCGGCTGCTGGCGACCACGCATCAGATCACCTATTTCAAAGCCTGAGTTGGCGCAGCGCTCCGGCGCGCGCCGCGCGCGCATTTGAAGGGGCGTCACTCCCATGTCGCAGACCGACGTCGCTCACAGCGAGTCCGCACGCCGCGTCGCGCTGCTCGGCGTGCCGATCGAGATCGGCGCCGGGCTACGCGGCACGCTGATGGGACCGGCCGCGCTGCGCACCGCCGGCATCGGCCGCGTGCTCGATCAGCTCGGCTTTGCGGTCGAGGATCACGGCGACATGACGCGCCCGGCGCTGGACGGCGGCAACGATCCGGTGCCGGCCAACGCCAATTACTACAGCGAGGTGCGAAGCTGGGTCGGCGCGATCTCGGCGCGCGCCTACGAGCTGGCGCAGGCCGGCGCGGTGCCGCTGTTCATGGGCGGCGATCACAGCCTGTCGATGGGCTCGGTCAACGGCGTCGCGCGCTATTGGCAGAGCCAGGGCAAGCCGCTGTTCGTGCTGTGGCTCGACGCCCACGCCGACTACAACACCCCGGCCACCACGCTGACCGCCAACATGCACGGCATGTCGGCGGCGTTCCTGTGCGGCGAGCCGGGACTCGATCATCTGCTCGGCGACGAGCCGCGGGTGTCGATCCCGCCGAGCCGGCTCGATTTGTTCGGCATCCGCTCGATCGATCCGCTGGAGAAGGAACTGGTGCGGCAACGCGCGATCCCGGTGGTCGACATGCGGGCGATCGACGAATTCGGCGTCGCCGTGCTGATCCGCCGCGTCATCGACCGCGTCCGTGCCGCCGGCGGCGTGCTGCATCTTTCGTTCGACGTCGACGTGCTCGATCCCGCGGTCGCGCCCGGCGTCGGCACCACCGTGCCGGGCGGCGCCACCTATCGCGAGGCGCATCTGGTGATGGAGCTGCTGCACGACTCCGGCCTGGTCCGCTCGGTCGACATCGTCGAGCTCAATCCGTTCCTCGACGAACGCGGCCGCACCGCCCGCGTCGCGGTCGAGCTGCTCGGCAGCCTGTTCGGCATGCAGATCACCGACCGGGTGACGCCGAGCAACGCCGTGCTGCCGGAGGGATGAGGGCCCTCCCCGCGATGGTCATTCCGGGGCGCTTGCGCAGCAAGCGAACCCGGAATCTCGCAGTGGTGGAACGATAGAATCGCAAAACTCCTCGGGATTCCGGGTTCGCGCAGCTTCGCTGCGCGCCCCGGAATGACGCCGCGTTGGGCCGTCGAACTGGTATCGCTCGGCCATATCGGCTAAACGCGCCGCAGCATTTCTCCCCCCCGCGTGAGCCCATGATCCGTCTCGACAACATCTCCAAGCAGAACGGCCACCAGATCCTCTACATCGAAGCCTCCGCGACGCTGCTGCGGGGCGAGAAGATCGGGCTGGTCGGGCCGAACGGCTCCGGCAAGACCACGCTGTTCCGGATGATCACCGGGCAGGAACAGCCGGACGAAGGCCAGGTGTCGGTCGATCGCGGCCTGACCATCGGCTATTTCAGCCAGGACGTCGGCGAGATGAGCGGCCGCAGCGCGGTCGCCGAGACCATGGAGGGCGCCGGCCCGGTCAGCGAAGTCGCGGCCGAGCTGAAGGAGCTGGAGCACGCGCTGGCCGATCCGGACCGCGCCGACGAGATGGAACAGATCCTCGAACGCTACGGCGAGGTGCAGCACCGCTTCGAGGAACTCGACGGCTACGCGCTGGAAGGCCGCGCCCGCGAGGTGCTGGCGGGTCTCTCGTTCAGCCAGGAGATGATGGACGGCGACGTCGGCAATCTGTCGGGCGGCTGGAAGATGCGCGTCGCGCTCGCCCGCATCCTGTTGATGCGCCCCGACGTGATGCTGCTCGACGAACCGTCGAACCATCTCGACATCGAAAGCCTGATCTGGCTGGAGCAGTTCCTCAAGGGCTTCGAGGGCGCGCTCTTGATGACCTCGCACGACCGCGCCTTCATGAACCGCATCGTCAACAAGATCGTCGAGATCGATGCCGGCACGCTGACCAGCTACACCGGCGACTACGAATTCTACGAGGGCCAGCGCGCGCTGGCCGATAAGCAGCAGCAGGCGCAGTTCGAGCGGCAGCAGGCGATGCTGGCCAAGGAAGTGGCGTTCATCGAGCGCTTCAAGGCGCGCGCCTCGCACGCCGCCCAAGTGCAGAGCCGCGTCAAGAAGCTGGAGAAGATCGAGAAGGTCGAGCCGCCGCGCCGCCGCCAGATCATCGCGTTCGACTTCCTGCCGGCGCCGCGCTCGGGCGAAGACGTCGCCAGCCTCAGCCATGTCCGCAAGGCCTACGGCAATCACGTCATCTACGAGGATCTGGATTTCGCGATCCGCCGCCGCGAGCGCTGGTGCGTGATGGGCATCAACGGCGCCGGCAAGTCGACGCTGCTCAAGCTGGTCGCCGGCGCCACCGCGCCCGACGACGGCAGCGTGACGATCGGCGGCAGCGTCAAGATGGGTTACTTCGCCCAGCACGCGATGGATCTGATCGACGGCGAACTCACCGTGTTTCAGTCGCTGGAAGAATGGTTTCCGCAGGCCGGCCAGGGTAGCTTGCGCGCGCTCGCCGGCTGCTTCGGGTTCTCCGGCGACGACGTCGAGAAGCGCTGCCGCGTGCTGTCCGGCGGCGAGAAGGCCCGGCTGGTGATGGCCAAGATGCTGTACGACCCGCCGAACTTCCTGGTGCTCGACGAGCCGACCAACCACCTCGACATCGCCACCAAGGAAATGCTGATCAAGGCGCTCGCCGATTTCGAAGGCACCATGCTGTTCGTCTCGCACGACCGGCACTTTTTGGCCGCGCTGTCGAACCGCGTGCTGGAGCTGACCCCCGAAGGCGTCCACAAATACGGCGGCGGCTACACTGAATACGTCGCCCGCACCGGCCACGAGGCGCCGGGGCTGCATTGAGCAGCCGACCCCAACAACGTCGTCATGCGCGGGCTTGACCCGCGCATCCATCAAGCGCGTAGCGCGTCTTCAAACAGTTGTTGCAAAGACGATGGATGGCCGGGTCGAGCCCGGCCATAACGCTTGACGATGTGGAGTCCCATCGCCTCAGAACACCGGCCGCGTCTGCCCCACCTTCAGCGGGCCGAGCATCACGGCGCCTTCGACGAAGCGCAGCGGGAAGGCGCGGGCGGGGCGGCCTTCCAGGGTCGTCTCCTGGCCGAGCGCGTCGATGCCGGCGACGGCGGCGACGTTGGCGTTCTTGCGCACCACCTGGCCGAGGCCCGGAATGGCGCGGTCGAGCGCGCCGAGCACGTTGTTGACGTCCTTGGCGCGGACGCCGGGCGCGAGGCGATCGAGCGTCGATTGCGACACGCCCTGCTCCAGCATCTTGTCGATGCCGAGCTTGGGGATCACCTGGTCGAGCCCGGTGGCCACCATCTGCAATTCGCCGTCGACATAGCCCTGCGCGGTCAGCCCGAGCGAGCCGGTCGCAACCGCCACCATGTCGCCCTGCTGGATCCGCGCCTGCTCGAACTGGATGCGGCCGCCGGCGGCCTGGATCTCGCGGAAGCGCTGCGGCCACGGCTTGGGGCGGAAGTCCTTCAGGCCGCTGATCAGCAGACGCAGATGCGCGTCGAACGGATCGGCGAGCAGCGGATGCAGGTCCTGCACCGAGGTGCCGTCGAGGCTGAGATCGACCTCGAGCTGGCGCGGCTCGGCGCCGGCGGCCTCGCGCTGCCGGCCATGCAGCTCGGCGTGGCGGGCGCGCGCCAGCGGCACGCGGGTGTCGCCGCGGAAGCCATCGAGCGCCGGCTCGTCGAACACCAGCGCGACGCGCTCCGGCGTGCCCGGCAGCCCGGCGACGCTGCTGCGGGCGGTCTTCCAGTTCAGCTGCATCGACACCGGCTGGCCGCGGTCAGCGAAGCTCGCCGGCCCCTTGAACTCGGCAATCAGCAGGCTCGGCTGATACAGCGACGCCACCACCAGGATCTCGGCGAGCTTCGCCGTCAGCGGGGTCTGCGTGGCAGCCTGCTGGGCGGTCTGCGAGGTCAGCGCGACGGTGGCGTTCTCGCAGCGAACCTCAAGGCGGAACGGAAAGCCCGCCACCGAACGCTGGCCGCAATCATAGCTGCGGCCGGCAGCGGCTTCGCGCGCCCGCCACTGGTCGGCGATGCGGTCGACCTGACTGGCCGAGAATAGCCAGAACGCGCTCCAGGCGAGCGCCGCCAGCACCACCACGCCGGGGAGCAACAGCACCGGCCAGAGCGGGCGACGGGGGGAAATCGTGGAATCTGCCATCGCGCCTACTTAAGGGGAGAAGCCCAAAAAGGGAATCCGCGACCGCCTGCCGCACGCCATGCCGCGGACACGCGGCCGACCCGCGCGGCAAACCGCTCACGCTTCCAGGCCCGATGCGGTAAGGACTGAATTTGTCATTTGCACGATTGCCCCTGCACGCATGTCCACCAAAACACTCTCCGAACACGAACTGACCGCCGGCGACCTTTGGGTGTTCGGCTATGGCTCGCTGATGTGGAATCCCGGCTTCGACTTCGTCGAGCGGATACCGGCGCGGCTGATCGGCGAGCACCGGGCGCTGTGCGTGTATTCGTTCGTGCATCGCGGCACGCCGGAACAGCCCGGCCTGGTGCTCGGGCTCGACCGCGGCGGTGCCTGCCGCGGCATCGCGTTCCGCGTCGCCGATGCGCAGCGGATGCCCACGGTCGCTTACTTGCGCGAGCGCGAGCAGGTCACCAGCGTGTATCGCGAGGTCAAGCGCTCGGTGTGGCTGGAGGACGACGCGCGGCGGCGGATCAGCGCACTCACTTACGTGGTCGATCGCGGCCACGCGCAATATGCCGGCCGGCTGTCCTACGCCGAACAGCTTCGTCATGTGCGCCAGGGTCACGGCCGCTCCGGACCGAACCGCGATTATGTGATCGCCACCGTGAAGGCGCTGGAAACACAGGGCTGCCGCGACGTGCCGCTGCACCAGCTCGCCGAGGCGCTGCGCGACGAGGCGCCGGCGCCGCGCTGACCGAGGCGAGAGGCGATCAGCCGACCTGCTCGCTCTCCGGCTTCGGCGCCGGCTCGACCTGAGGCGGCACCGCGCTGGGTACGCGGCCGAACAGCTCCGCCTGCTCTTGGCGGGCCTCGGCGACCAGGCGGTTGGTGGCGGTTTCGACCACGTCGCTGAGCTGCCTCAAGAACTCGCGGCGGTCGAGGCCGGCCGGCAGCGGATCGAGGAATTCGACTACGATCGTGCCCGGATAACGCATGAACTGGCGCCGCGGCCAGAACAGCCCGGCGTTCAGCGCCACCGGCAGGCACGGCACGCCGCAGTCGACATAGATCTGGCCGACGCCGCTCTTGTAGTTCGGCGGCGCGTCGACCGGCCGGCGGGTGCCTTCCGGGAAGATGATCAGCTGCCGGCCGCGGCGCACTTCCTCGCGGGCGCGGCGCGCCATCTCGACCAGGGTCTTGACGCCGGCGGCGCGGTTGATCGCGATCATGCCGCCGCGCAGCAGGAGCTGACCGAACACCGGGAGCCAGGTCAGCTCGCGCTTGAGGATGTACAGCGGCTCGTCGAAGAACTGCAGCAGCGCGAAGGTTTCCCACATCGACTGGTGCTTCGGTGCGACGATCAGCGGCCCTTGCGGGATCTTCTCAAGGCCGCGGAATTCGACCTTGGTGCCGCAGATCAAACGCATCAGCCAGATGCTGTTCTGGCCCCACATCTTGGCGACCTTCACCACCGCCCGGCCGGAAAACAGTGCCGCCACGGTTGCGGCCAGCACCCAGCCCACCAGCACGATGTAGAACAGCACGTTGAAGATTAACGAACGCAGGAAGATCACGAACATCGGAACGGTCCGATCAGTTGGCGGCAGCGGTCGCCGGCTTGCGGGCGCCGGTCGGGTCGGTCTGCTCGGCCGGTTCGGGCATCACTTCGATGCCGAGCTTCGACAGGCGCACCCGCAGCTCGACCGCGAGGTATTTGGCGTATTCCGATAGCAAGAGCCGCAGCGTTCCGCCACTGGTCCACCACGGCTCGTCGCGCCACTTGTCGCCGATCACCGCGAACGGAATCAATTCGACGTCCGGCATGGCGTGGGACATTTCGGCGATCGCCCGCGGCATGTGGTAATTCGACGTCACTACGATCAGCGAGCGGAAGCCGCGCTCCTGCACCCAGCGCCGGGTTTCGGAGGCATTGCTGCGGGTATCGACTGCAGAGCGGTCGAGATCGACGCAGCAACTGAACCAGTCGCGGCTCTCCGGCACCGAGCGTGAAATGTCGCGGGCGCCATTGGTGCGGTGAACGCCGGAGATCAACAGCCGCTTGCCGTAGCCGGCCGCGAGCAATTCCACCGCGTCCGACACCCGCGACGAGCCGCCGGTCAACACCACGATGCCGTCGGCGTTGTGTCGCGGCTTCTGCTCGGCGCCGCGCAGTTGCGACAGAAACACCACGAAGCCACCCGCACCGACGAGGAAGCCGAGCGCCAGCACCGCCACGATGGTCGCGCGCAGCCGCCCGCTGCGTCGGACCGGGCGGTCAGACGACGGGGAGATCGGGTTGCGATCGGGCGACAGCTCCATGAGACGTGCGATAGACCTCGTTTGCGCGCCTTTCGCAGTCATCGCTGCGGCGGCGGAAGATGCCCGGACTCTAGTGCGATTTCGGGCGAAAGGGAGTCCGCCGGATGGTCGAACCGCCGGAGCGGTGCGGCGGTAGCGCGCCGGTCATCGGCGGCTCATTCGATCGAGTTCAGCGTGCTGAACAGCGTACGGCGCGAGGCCAAGGCGGTGATGCCGGCGATCAACACCGCCATGCCGGCGAGCGCCAGATAGCCGGTCGGGCGCAGCGAGAAGGTGCCGAGCAGCGCCGCGAACTGGTCGCCGACCGGCGTGCCGGAAAACCACGTCGCGACCGACTCCGAAAAGCCGAACACGAAGATCGCAGCGCCACCGCCGATCAGCCCGCCCTGCAGGCCGAGCAGCAGGAAGTGGCGGAAGAACCGATTGGCGATGTAGCTGTCGCTGGCGCCGACGAAATGCAGCACTTCGACGATCGGCCGGTTGGCCGCCATCGCGCCGCGGGTGGCGAACGATACCGAGATGACGGTGGCGACGATGACGAGGCCAAGCACGCCGATGCCGGCGAACACTGTGGCGCCGGTCATCGACCGCATCCGCTCGATCCAGGCACGATGGTCGTCGACCGTCGCGCTGGGCGCAGCCTCGGTGACGCGGCGGCGCAGTTCGGCAAGATCGAGCCCGCTGCCCGGAGCCGCGCGCGCCACGATCACCCGCGGCACCGGCAGATCGTCGAGCGACAGCCCGGTGCCGAGCCACGGCTCCAGCAGCTTGGCGGATTCGTCCTTGGTGAAGGTCCGGACCTCGACGACGCCGGGCTGGCTGCGCACCACCTCGGCGACGCGGTCGGCGTCGCGGTCGAGATCCCGGCCACGCAGCGAGCGCACCTGCACGGTGAGCTCGCTCGACACTTCGGACTGCCACTCCGCCGCCGAGGCGCTGATCAGCATCACCACGCCGGTGGTCATCGAGGCGAGGAACGTCATGATCGCCACCACGGCGACCAGCGCGCGGCCGGAGATCGACGCGCGCGGCACGATCGGCGACGCATTGCGCGCCTTCGGCGGCACCTGCGGGCGTTCGTGCCCGAGGTCCACCATGACGTCGCGTTCGTCGGCTCTGCGCAACGGCCCCTGCCTATTCATAAACGTGCAGCCGGCCCTGGTGCAGCACCAGGCGGCGCGCTTCGTACTGATCCATCAGATTGATGTCGTGGGTCGCGATCACCACCGCGGTCCCGGTCTTGTTCAATTCCACGAACAGCCGCAACAGCCGGCGCCCGAGCGTCGGATCGACGTTGCCGGTCGGCTCATCGGCGAGCAGCAGATGCGGCCGGCCGATCACCGCGCGGGCGATCGCGGCACGCTGCTTCTCGCCGCCCGACAGCACCGGCGGCAGCGCGTCCATCCGGTCGCCGAGCCCGACCCACTTCAACAGGTCGATAACCTCCTTGCGATAGCTCGACTCGTCGCGCCCGGTGACCCGGAACGGCAACGCCACGTTTTCATAGGTGGTCATGTGGTCGAGCAGGCGGAAGTCCTGCAGCACGATGCCGATACGCTGGCGCAGCGCCGCGACCTCGTCCTTGCCGAGCAGCGACACGTCGTTGCCGAACAGATTGACCAGACCGCGGGTCGGCCGCAGCGACAGGAATAGCAAGCGCAGCAGCGAGGTCTTGCCCGCGCCGGACGGTCCGGTCAGGAACTGGAACGAGTGCGCCGGAATTGCAAAGTTGAGGTCGCGGAGGATCTCCGGACCAAGCCCATAGCGCAGGCCGACATTTTCGAAGCGGACCACGTTCAGCTCCGATTTCGATCGGCGCGGGGAGAAAGGGCACGCCACGCCATCTGCCCGTGCCGCCGTTGTGAGGCGGTTATGGTTTCCGATTCGTTAACGGACGGCCGGTACGATCGGACGAACCTTATAGCCAGCGATTCGCCATGCATATCGTCTGCCCGCATTGTACGACATCCTATGCGATCGATCCGGCCAAACTGGGAGATGCCGGCCGGACGGTGCGTTGTTCCCGGTGCAAGGAAGTCTGGCTGGCACGGCCCGAAGACGTGCAGAGCGACGTCCGTGTCGCCGCCATGACGGTCGAAGAACAGCAGCCGGCCACCAACGACCTCGCCAATGATCCCGGATGGGGCGTGACCGAGGACGAGCAGGACACCCCGGTCGTCGAGAGCCCGCCGATCACCGCCGACCTGCCGGGGCAAGGCGACCAGGATCCGTTCACGCGCGCGCTCGCCAACGAGCCGGCACCGGGCGACGACGAGGAGCCGCTGCCGCCGCGACGCAAACGCAAGCCGTCGTTCGGAAGCAAGCGTAAGCCGCGCAGCATGAAGGAGCGGCTGACCGAGCTGCGCAAGGAGCCGCTGAAAGCCGCCAAGGGACTCTTGAACGCGCCGCTGGCGATCGCAGTGTTCGGTTCGGTGGCGCTCGGTCTGTTGATCTGGCGCGCCGACATCGTCCGGCTGATGCCGCAGACCGCGGCGTTCTATCGGCTGATCGGCTTCGAGGTGAACCTGCGCGGGCTGGCGATCAAGGACGTGCGGATCAGCCGCGAGACGGTGGAATCCAAACCGGTCCTGGTGATCCAGGGCGTGATCATCGGCCAAGCCAAAAAGACGGTCGACGTGCCGCGGCTACGGTTCTCGGTGCGCGATGCCAAGGGCACCGAGATCTACGCCTGGAACGCGGTCCTCGAACAACAGGCGCTGCGGCCGGGCGAGATCGCCTGGTTCAGAACGCGCCTCGCCTCGCCGCCGGCGGAGGCGCGCGCGATCGACGTGCGCTTCTTCAACCGGCGCGACATTGCCGCCGGCGGGGCCTGAGGGCATGATCAGTGTGGTTGCACGCGGCCCGGCGCCGGCCGCGACGAGGGAATAGAACAATGGCGCGCATCCTGATCGCCGACGACGAAGAATCGATGCGCCTGCTGGTCGCCCGCGCGATCGGCATGGACGGCCATGAGACGGTCACGGCCGAAGACGGCAGCGAAGCGCTGGAAATTCTCACCAGCCAGAACGGCAAGTTCGACCTGCTGCTGACCGACATCAAGATGCCGATCATGGACGGCATCGCGCTGGCACTCGCCGCGGCACGCGACTTTCCGGACCTGACGATCCTGTTGATGACCGGCTTCGCCGATCAGCGCGAACGCGCCTTCGGCCTCGACGCCATCGTGCACGACGTCGTCACCAAGCCCTTCTCGGTCGCCGACATCCGCACTGCGGTCGCCGATGCGCTGTCGGCGAAGAAGAGTAGTAGTTGACCCCCTCGCGGCGGACGATCAACGCACGCCCTAAGTAGCAGCGCGCTCCCTCTCCCGCCTGCGGGAGAGGGTTGGGGTGAGGGCGACGCGCGCAGTGAGTTTCCTATTTGGGGGAGCCGCCCCGCGCTCCAACTTCTGGATTCCGGGTTCGCTCGCTGCGCGAGCGCCCCGGAATGACGTGGCTGGCAAGGAGCCGACTTAGTAATCCTTCAGCAGCCGCTCGATGTAGTCGAGTTCGATCTGCGGGCGGCCGGAGTCGCCGAGGCGGCGGCGGAGTTCTTCGAGGATGCGGCGGACGCGCTGCACGTCGATTTCGCCGGGGATCTTCACGGTGAGATCGTCGCCCAAGTCGCGGCCGCGCAGCGGACGGCCGAGCGGATCGGTCTGATTGGCACCGCTCTGCTGACGGCCGGGGCGGTTGCCCTGGCCATCGCCCTGCCCGTCGCCATCGCCCTGCTGCATCGCTTCGGCGAGTTTCTGTGCGCCCTGGCGCAGCGCTTCCAGCGCGCGGCCTTGTGAGTCCACCGCACCGTCGGCATTGCCGTCGCCGAGCCGGCCTTCGGCATCGCCCATCGCCGAGTCGGCCTGGTCGAGACCGCCCTCGCCTTGCTGGCCCTGCTGCCCTTGCTGACCCTTTTCGCCCTTTTCGCCGCCGGGGCTCTGGCCGAGGCCGCGCTTGGCGAGCTCCTGCTGCAGCTTGCGCAGCCGGTCGTGCAGGTTCTGCTGATCCTGCTGCAGGTCGCCGAGGTTCTGCTCGCCGTCCTGGCCGCGCATCCGGTCGCGGCGCTGATCCTGGCCCTGCTTGTAGGTCTTGTCGCGGAGCTGCTGCTGTTTGCGGATCATGTCGCCGAGCTCGTTGAGCGCCTGCTCCATGTCGCCGCTGTCGCCGCCCTGGCCGGGCTGCGCCATCTGCAGGTTCTCCAGCATCTGCGCGAGCTGATCGAGCAGCTGCTTGGCGGCTTCCTTGTCGCCGGAACGCGACAGCCGCTCCATCCGCTGGATCATGTTTTCCAGATCCTGCTGCCGCATCACCTTGGTGTTCGGATCGAGCGGGCGGGCGAGCTGCTGCGGATTGTTGCGAAGCTGCTGAGCGAGCTGGCGCATATAGGTATCGAGCGCCGCGCGCAGCTTGTCGGTGAGCTGTTTGATTTCGTCGTCGGACGCACCGCGCTCCAGCGCGTCTTTGAGTGCGTCCTGCGCGGCACGCAGCGCCTTCTCGGCATCCGATGCATCGCCGTCTTCGATCGAGACCGCGAGCGACCACAAATTGCCAACGACTTCGCGCAGCGCATCGTCGGTACGGGCGCGTTCGAGCTGATCGGCGATGGTGTAGAGCCCGAGATACTGGCCGGCATCAGGCGTGAACACTTCCGGCGCGATCAGCAGCGCATCGAGTGCGGCGTACACCTGGCTATTCGCATTGGCATCGAGCGCCAGGATGCGGCGCTGCTCGATCAGCGCGCGCGCCAGCGGCTTGGTGAACAGCCGCTCCGGCAGCCGCATCGTGAACGGCTCGCTGTGGCCCTGATTGCTGGCCTCGTCCTTGGCGGTGAGCGTCAGCGTCACTTCGGCGCCCGCATAGGGATCTTCGCTGAAGTCCTTGACGGTCTGACCGACGCCTACGCGGGTGCGGGCATTCGGCAGCACCAGCTTGAACTGCGGCGCTTCGAACAGCGGCCGCGGCGCATCCCCCGGCTTGGCGCCCGGGGCCTTGGCGGGCGGCGCGGCGACGAATTGCGCCTCGGCCTCGGTGACCCCGTAATCGTCTTCGAGCTTGTAGGACAGTTGCAGCGAACCGCGCGCCTGGCGCTGCGGCTCCTTGGCGAGCGCAATCGCCGGCGGCTTGTCCGGGGTGGCGGTGAAGCTCCACGGTGCTTCGCTCGACGGCGCCCGGACCCGCGCGGTGCCGTCACCGGTGATGCGGAAATGCCGTTCGCTGGTGCCCTTCGGCGCGTCGCTGTCCGGCTTGACCTCGACCACGCCGCCGCCGACCGCGATGTCGAGATCACCGCCGCTGGAACGTACCAGCAGGGTCGAGCCGACCGGCACCGGCAACGGACCGCTGCCTGGGGTGCCCGGGTCCTTGTTGGAGGCGGCGGTGAGAATGATCGGCGGCTTGTTGGTATAGACCGGCGGCGTCACCCAGGCATCGACCCGGACGGTCGAGGGCGACATCGCGCCCTTCCAGTCGAACGCCGCCATCACCCGCGCGGAGCGCTCCTCGCCGGCGGCGAAGAACGTCGCGACCAGCAGGATCACCACCAGGGCGCGGAGCCCCCAGGGATCGTGGATCGGCAGCCGCGGCGACGGCAGGCCGGGCTTGAGGCCGCGGATCGTCGCCAGGGTGCGGTCGCGCTGCGCCTGCCACAGCGCCCGTGCGACCGGATCGCCGGAGGCCAGCGTGTCGCCGAGCGCCGTCGCCGGCCGGTGCTTCAGGCCGGTATTACCGTCGAGCCGCGCCAGCGCCTCGTCGCGGCTCGGCCAGCGGAACCTGATGGCGGGAATCAGCGCGGCAAGCGCCAGGGCCGACAGTAGTACCAAGCCGGCGATCCGCGCCGAAAACGGCAGGGCCAGCCACAGCCCAGCCCAGGACAGCGCCAGGAACAGGCCGACGACGCTCATCACCCGCGCCAGATGCGGCCACGCGCGCTCCCAGGCAATCGCCAGCGTCGCGCGCCCGATCGCCTTGTCCAGGTGCAGCCGCGCGACCGCCTCTTCATCGTGCGGGGCCTGCGACGGATCGGGAATGCTGCCGCTCAACCATCTCTCCGGGTTGCTGCTCACACGAGCGTAGCACAACGGCGGCAATGAGGCACCGCCCTGCAACCACGCCCGGCGCTCACGCCGCGACACGAACGCGTGACGGCACCGAGCGCGCCCCGTAGTGTTCCGGCGAACTTCCCACCAGAGGACGCGCAATGGACAAGACGACGCACGACAAGGGCTTGGAGATCCGCAAGGCGGTGCTGGGCGAAGCCTATGTCGAGAACGCGCTGAAGAACGCCGACGACTTCAACCAGCCGTTCCAGGAACTCGTGACCGAGTACTGCTGGGGCGCGATCTGGGGGCGCGACGGGCTACCGAAGAAGACCCGCAGCATGCTGAACCTGACGATGATCGCGATCCTCAACCGGCCGCACGAGCTGCGCGCGCACATCAAGGGCGCACTCACCAACGGCGTCACCAAGGACGAGATCCGCGAGATCTTCATGCAGGTCGCCTGCTACGCCGGCATCCCGGCAGGCGTCGACAGCTTCCGGATCGCCCGCGAAGTGTTCGCAGAACTCGACAAGGCTTGAGGCGACAATTGGTAATTAACAACCGGCGCGGCGGTGCAAACTGCCGCGTTAAGGTTGAGTGGTTAGGTTAAAAAACACTTCAAATTGCTCGGATTCGCCGGATCGCTACGGTCGGCCGTCGCGCGCGCGGCCGGCGAAGCCGCATGTTCACGGCCGCGGATTTTAAGCGCGATTGGGACCGCCAGTATTGTACGCCGCGTCTGGCGGTCCCACCCCCTCTCCAGGGGCAGGTGCATCACAGCCAGGGCGCCGGCTTGTCCATCGCGATCAGTTGCTCGACTTCGATGCGCGGACGCACCACCGCAACCTGATCGTCCTTCACCAGCACTTCCGGCACCAGCGCGCGGGTGTTGTAAGTACACGCCTGCACCGCGCCGTAAGCGCCCGCCGTCATGATCGCGATCAGATCGCCGGCCTTCAGTTCAGGCAGCTTGCGATCGAGCGCGAGGTAATCGCCGGTCTCGCACACCGGGCCGACGACGTCGGCCACCATGGTGGCTACGCCGGGCGCGGGCGCGGCCACCGGCAGGATCTCGTGATACGCCTCGTACAGCGTCGGGCGGATCAGATCGTTCATCGCCGCATCGATGATCACGAAGGTCTTGCCGTCGCCGTGCTTCACATAGATCACCTTGGCGACCAGGATGCCGGCATTGCCGACGATCATCCGGCCCGGCTCGAACAGCAGCGTGCAGCCGAGATTGTGGGTGACGCGCTTGACCATCTCCGCATAGGCGAACGGCTCCGGCGGCGCGTCGCGATCCTCGTAGTACGGGATGCCGAGGCCACCGCCGAAATCGACATGGCTGACCGTGTGACCGTCGCCGCGCAGCACGTGGATGAATTCGGCAACCTTGCGGAACGCGGCTTCCATCGGCGCCAGGTCGATGATCTGGCTGCCGATATGGACGTCGACGCCGGTGACCTGGATGCCCGGCAGCTTGGCGGCGCGGGCATAGACCTCGCGGGCGTGGCGGATCGGAATCCCGAACTTGTTCTCCGACTTGCCGGTGGAGATCTTGGCGTGGGTGCCGGAATCGACGTCTGGATTGACCCGCAGCGAAATCCGCGCCGTGCGGCCGGTCTCGACCGCGATGCGCGACAGCTGTTCGAGCTCGGGCTCGGATTCGACGTTGAGGCACTTGATGTCGTGGGCGAGAGCGGCACGCAGCTCGGCCTCGGTCTTGCCGACGCCGGAGAACACGATCTTGCTCGGCGGAATGCCGGCCGCCAAAGCCCGCTGCAGTTCGCCGCCCGACACCACGTCGGCGCCGGCACCGAGCTTGGCCAGCGTGCGCAGCACCGACTGATTGGAATTGGCCTTCATGGCGTAGCACACCAGCGCATCGAGGCCGGCGAAGGCCTCGGTGAACACCCGGTAGTGCCGCTCCAGCGTCGCACTCGAGTAGCAGTAGAACGGCGTACCGACGTCCTGCGCGATCGACGCAAGGCTGACGCCTTCGGCGTGCAGCACGCCGTCGCGATAGTCGAAATGACGCATCTTGGCGCTTAGTCCAGCAGCGGATCGAGAATGGTGCTTCGCTTCCGCCCCTTGGCGGCGGAGGGCGGGGCGTTGGTGCCGTAGGACGAGTCGAACACGTCGCCTTTGGCCTCCGGCTTGGTCGCCGGCGCGGCCGACGGCGTGTCGGCAGCCCCCGGCGGCAGATCGAGGCCGCTTTTACGGCCGCAGCCCGAGAGCGCCAGCGTCGCCGCCACAATCACCAGAAGCGCCCATCGCGATGGGTTGGTCACGCGATTCACGTCGAATATCCCCAATTGGCGCGGCACCATACCGAGATTGCACCGCGCTGGCGAGCCCCCGAAACCGCCGGGCGCCGGCCGCCCTCAGCGCGTCTTCGTGTCCTTGGCGAGCCGCTTGAGCCAGGCCTTGGCCTGGCTGCGGACGTTCTTCGGCGCGGTGCCGCCGTAGGAGGTGCGGCTCTTCACCGAGGATTCGACGCTGAGAACCGCCAGCACATCCTTGGTGATGCGCTTTTCGACCGACTGCATCTCGGCGAGCGGCAGCTCGTGCAGCGCCACGCCCTTCTTGGCGGCGAGACCGACGATCCGGCCGGTGACGTGATGCGCCTCGCGGAACGGCATCTTCAGCGTGCGCACCAGCCAGTCGGCCAGATCGGTGGCGGTGGCATAGCCCTCGCCCGCAGCAAGCTTCATCCGCTCCGGCTCCGGCTCGAGATCGCGGACCATGCCGGTGATCGCGCGGATCGCCAGCGACAGAGCCGCGAAGCCTTCCATCGCGCCCTGTTTGTCTTCCTGCATGTCCTTTTGATAGGCGAGCGGCAGGCCCTTCATCACGATCAACAGGCCGTTCAGCGCGCCGATCACCCGGCCGGTCTTGGCGCGGACCAGTTCGGCTGCGTCCGGATTGCGCTTCTGCGGCATGATCGACGAGCCGGTGGTGAACTTGTCCGACAGCCGGATCAGGCCGACCAGCGGCGAGGTCCAGATCACGATTTCTTCGGCAAAGCGCGACAGATGCACGGCGCAGATCGACGCCGCCGACAACGTCTCCAGCACGAAGTCGCGGTCCGACACCGCATCGAGCGAGTTTGCCATCGGCCGGTCGAAGCCGAGCTTGGCGGCAGTGGCGTGGCGGTCGATCGGGAACGAGGTGCCGGCCAGCGCCGCGGCGCCGAGCGGGCTTTCGTTCAGCCGCTTGCGGGCGTCCTGGAACCGGCCGCGGTCACGCGCCACCATCTCGACATAGGCCATCAGGTGATGGCCGAAGGTCACCGGCTGCGCGGTCTGCAGATGGGTGAAGCCGGGCATCACGGTGTCGGCCTGCTCGAGCGCGCGTTCGGCGAGCGCCTGCTGCAATGCCGCCAGCGCCGCGTCGGTCTCGTCCAGCACGTCGCGGACGTAAAGCCGGAAGTCGGTCGCGACCTGATCGTTGCGCGAGCGCGCGGTGTGCAGGCGCCCCGCAGCCGGGCCGATCAGTTCGGCGAGCCGGCTCTCGACATTCATATGGATGTCTTCGAGCGCACGCTTGAACGTGAATTTGCCGGCGGTGATCTCTGACAGAATCGTGTCTAGACCCTTGCCGATATTTTTCGCATCGTTCGCGGTGATGATGCCCTGCGCGGCCAGCATGGCTGCATGCGCCTTGGACGCCGTGATGTCCTGGGCGTAGAGATGGCGATCGACGTCGATCGAGACGTTGATCTCTTCCATGATCGCGTCGGGGCGATCGGTGAATCGGCCGCCCCACATCTTGTTGCTCATCTGTCGCCGCTCACGATCATGCTCGCGTCCCAATCACATCTCATCACCGGCAGCCGCCCGCGAACCTGCGCGGCCTGCCGTTTTCTGATTGTTCGATGACCGAATCCCAGCCGAATTCCGTCCCGCCGCGCCGTGCCGGCCGCCTGACCATCCTGTTGGCCACGATTGCCGTGCTCGTCGTCGCTGGCGCCGCCGGGATATACGGGATTGGCGGGCTGCAGCGCAATGCGGGCGGCGACCCGGTGTGCCGGCCGGCGGTGGCGCTGGCGCAGCAGCTCAAGCCGCTAGTGCGCGGCGAGGTCGCGGCGCTGACACCTGCGGCGGCGCCGCTGCGGCTGCCGGACCTGACGTTCGCAGACGATGCCGGCCAAACCAGAAAGCTGTCGGACTTCCGCGGCCGCACCGTGCTGGTCAATCTGTGGGCGACCTGGTGCGTGCCGTGCCGCAAGGAGATGCCGGCGCTCGACAACCTGCAGGCCAAGCTCGGCAGCTCGGACTTCGACGTGGTGGCGATCAACATCGACACCCGCGATCCGGCCAAGCCGAAGAAATTCCTCGACGACGAGAAGCTGACGCATTTGTCGGTGTTCACCGACGCGTCCGCCAAGGTGTTTCAGGATCTCAAGGCGGTCGGCCGCGCGCTCGGCATGCCGACCTCAGTGCTGGTCGACCGCGAAGGCTGCGAGATCGCCACCATCAATGGCCCCGCAGAATGGGACAGCAACGACGCCACCACGCTGATCAAGGCCGCCGTGAAGCCGGCGGCGGCGGGGAAGCCGTAGCTACCTTGGCGTCATTCCGGGGCGCGCGCGCCAGCGCGTGAACCTGGAATCCAGAGGTTGTTGAGCACTCGGCCGTTTCCATCACATCGAGATTCCGGGTTCGCGCCTGACGGCGCGCCCCGGAATGACTGCTCAGTAATCCGATTACGCGCTGATATTCAGATTGCCGCCGACGCCGGGGCCGACATTGGCGAGCGAAGGCGAGCCGCCCTGCCCGATACCGAGCAGCGTCTGCACCGTCTCACGCTCGGTGCGCGCGGCCGACGCTTGAATCGTCGTCGAGATCTGCATCTGCGTGCTGCTGGCCTGCATGGCGAGCGCCGCGCTGATCATGCTCATGTCCATCGGCGCAGTCTGGCAGCAAACCGTTAACAATCCAAAGCGAGGCGGCGCGCATTCGATGAAATTGCATCGATCGCGCCTCTGCCTGGACGGCCGTGGTCAGGCCGTGGAACCGGCCCCATCGCGCAGATGGACCGCAAAGCCTTCGGCACCGGGCGTGCCCAGCTCCGGCCGCAGCTCCATGGCCGGGATCAGGTAGTCGCCGCCGTTCTGGCGCCGGTACGGGATCGGCGGCGTTTCGGCCAGCGTGCGCATCCGCTCCCGCATCCGTTCGGCCGCGGTTTCGAACCCGACGGAATCGAGACGACCCGCCTGATACAGCACGTAGGGCGGCAGCACCTCGCAGCCCGGATAGAACAGAATGCCGTGGTGGATCGGAAACAGCAGGTCGTCGATCGGCCCGTTGATGCCGCGCGGGCCGTAGTGCTGCTCCCAGCCGCCGGTCGTCACGATCAGCATCGCGCGCTTGCCAGCCAGAACGCCCTCGCCGTAGCGATTGCCCCACCGCTTGTCGCTGTGCTCGCCGACGCCGTAGGCGAAGCCGCAGGCAAACACGCGCTCGACCCAACCCTTCAGGATCGCCGGCATACTGAACCACCACAGCGGGAATTGCAGGATCACGGCGTCGGCCCAAAGCAGCTTGTCGATCTCGTCGCGGACGTCCTGGGTCAACTCGCCGGCGTCGAACGCCGCCTTCGACGCCTCGGTCGGCAGCAACCGCTCATCGGACGCCAGGTTCGGAAAATCGGCGCGGTCGATCGCCGCTTTCCAACCCATCGCATAGAGGTCGGAGACCAGCACCTCGTGGCCGAGGCGCTGCAGCTCGGTGACCGCGACGTCGCGGAGCGCGCCGTTCAGCGAGCGCGGTTCAGGATGGGCGAATACCAGAAGAACTTTCACGGCCAGGCTCCCTGACATGATGATCAGAGCCTCCTGCTAGCCTTGCCGCGACTATTCCAGTAGCCGTCGATTTTCGATATGATTGTTCCGAAAAATGGATAAATCGACCGTCACGATCGAGCGCATCCGCACCTTCGTTCGCATTGCCGAGCGAGGCAGCCTGTCGGCGGTCGCGCGTGATCTCAACGTCGGCCAGTCCACCGTCACCCGGCAGCTGCAGGAGCTCGAGGCCGCGGTCGGCGCGCCGCTCTTGAGCCGCACCACCCGCCGGGTGACGCTGACCGAGGAAGGCAGCCGCTATTACGCGCGCTGCGTCCAGATCCTGCGGCTGCTCGAACATGCCGGCGACGAAGCGCTCGGCGCTTCGGGGGCCCCCGCCGGCACGATCCGGATCTCCTGCACGGCCTCGTTCGGCGTGCTGCACGCCAGCCGGCTGATCTTCGCGTTCCAGGATCGCTATCCGGACATCGGGATCGACTTCGGCCTCACCGATCAGCGCGTCGATCTGGTGCGCGAGGGCGTCGACTTGGCGATCCGGCTGGCTCCGCTCACCGACAGCTCATTGAAGCTGCGGACGCTCGGCCACAGCCATCGCCTGCTGGTCGCCTCGCCGGACTATCTGGCGGCGCACGGCAGGCCGACGTCGCCACAGGATCTGTCAAACCATCAGGGCGTCCGCATGGTGAACGTCGCCGGCAGCGACCTGCTAATCTTGCAGGGACCGGATCAGGAGATCCACCGAGTGCCGTTCGGCGGCCGGCTCAGGGTCGATCACGGGCTCGCAGCCCGGGAGGCGATGATCGCCGGTCGCGGCATTGCCGCCACTCATCGCTGGCTGGTCGACGACTTGCTGGCGGTGGGGCGGCTCGAGGTGCTGCTGCCGGAGTACAGGCTGCCGCCGGTGCCGCTTAATCTGTTGATCGTGCCGGAGCGCGCCGGCATCGCGCGCGTGCGGCTGCTGATCGACTTCCTGGCCGAGCAGATCCGGAGCGTGCCCGGGATCGCGTGAACGCGCTCAGGCGATCAGGCGATCAGCGGGTCGGAACCGGCTTGTCGCCGCGGTAGTCGTAGAAACCGCGCTGGGTTTTGCGGCCGAGCCAACCGGCTTCGACGTACTTCACCAGCAGCGGGCACGGCCGATACTTGGAGTCGGCGAGGCCTTCGTGCAGCACCTGCATGATCGACAGACAGGTGTCGAGGCCGATGAAGTCGGCCAGCTCCAGCGGGCCCATCGGATGATGCGCGCCGAGCTTCATCGCCATGTCGATGGCTTCGACGTTGCCGACGCCTTCGTACAGCGTGTAGATCGCCTCGTTGATCATCGGCAGCAGGATGCGGTTGACGATGAACGCCGGGAAATCCTCGGACACCGCGATCTGCTTGCCGAGCTTGGTGACGAACGCCTTTGCGGTCTCGAACGTTGCGTCGTCGGTGGCGATGCCGCGGATCAGCTCGACCAGCTCCATCACCGGCACCGGATTCATGAAGTGAATGCCGATGAAGCGCTCCGGCCGGTCGGTCGAGGCGGCCAGGCGGGTGATCGAGATCGACGAGGTGTTGGAGGCGACGATCGCCTCCGGCTTCAGCACCGCGCACAGCTCGTTGAAGATCTTGCGCTTGGTCTCTTCCTTCTCGACCGCGGTCTCGATCACGAGGTCGCAGTCGGACAACCCGTCCAGCTTCTCCGTCGCGGTGATCCGCGCCAGGGCCTGCTTGCGGGCGTCTTCGGAGATGAGCTTCTTGGCGATCTGGCGCGACAGGTTGCCGTTGATGGTGGCCATCGCCGATTTCAGCCGGTCGGCAGAGACGTCGTTCAGGATCACTTCGAACCCGCCGAGGGCGGCCACGTGGGCGATGCCGTTGCCCATCTGTCCCGCGCCGATTACGCCGACTTTTTTGATTGCTGCCGCCATCTCTCATCTCGTTCGGAGCACAGCCGCATCGCGCGGCCGGTGCATCTTCGCACATTCCCGCGCCGCTGTCCGTGGTTCGGCGCCCGGACAGTTAGCCGGTGAACGCTTAAGGCTTCTGCAACGAACCCGGCCCGAGGGCCGGGTTCGTCCGCCGCGAGGGCGTGTTTACTTGCCGAGCTTGCCGAGCTCTTCCGTCAGCTCCGGAACCGCCTGATAGAGGTCGGCGACCAGGCCGTAGTCCGCAACCTGGAAGATCGGCGCGTCTTCGTCCTTGTTGATCGCGACGATCACCTTGGAGTCCTTCATGCCGGCGAGATGCTGGATCGCGCCGGAGATGCCGACCGCGATGTACAGCTCAGGCGCCACAACCTTGCCGGTCTGACCGACCTGCCAGTCGTTCGGCGCGTAGCCGGCATCGACCGCGGCGCGCGAGGCGCCGACGCCGGCGCCGAGCTTGTCGGCGAGCGGCTCGATGTACTTGGTGAAGTTCTCGCGGCTCTGCATCGCGCGGCCACCCGACACGATGATCTTGGCCGACGACAGTTCGGGACGATCGCTCTTGGCGACTTCCTCGCCGACGAAGCTCGACAGGCCCGGATCGGCCGCCGCCGCAACGGTCTCGATCGCCGCGCTGCCACCCTCGCCGGTCGCCTGGAAGGTCGAGGTGCGGACGGTGATGACCTTCTTGGCGTCCTTCGACTTCACGGTCTGGATCGCGTTGCCGGCGTAGATCGGACGCTCGAAGGTGTCGGGCGCGACCACCTTGATGATCTCCGACACCTGCATCACGTCGAGCAGAGCGGCGACGCGCGGCATCACGTTCTTGAACCGCGAGGTCGCCGGGGCGACGATCGCGTCGTAGCTGCCGGCGAGCGAGACGATCAGCGCGGCCAGCGGCTCGGCGAGATCGTGCTCATAGGCGGGCGCTTCGGCGAGCAGCACCTTGGCGGCACCCTGCAGCTTGGCGGCGGCATCGGCCACGGCCTTGCAGCCCTGGCCGGCAACGAGGACATGCACCTCGCCGCCGAGCGCGGCGACCGCAGTCATCGCCTTGTTGGTGGCGTCCTTGAGGTGTGCGTTGTCGTGTTCGGCAATCAGCAGCGTGGCCATCAGAGTACACCCGCCTCGTTCTTGAGCTTCGAAACCAGTTCGGCGACGTCCTTGACCTTGACGCCGGCCTTGCGGCCACCCGGCTCGACGGTCTTCAGAACTTCCAGGCGCGGCGAAACGTCGACGCCGTAGTCGGCCGCGGTCTTCTCCGCGATCGGCTTCTTCTTGGCCTTCATGATGTTCGGCAGCGAAGCGTAGCGCGGCTCGTTGAGACGCAGATCGGTGGTGACGATCGCCGGCCCCTTGAGCTTGACGGTCTGCGAGCCGCCATCGACTTCACGCGCGACGGTGAAGTCCGAGCCGTCGACTTCGAGCTTGGAGGCGAAGGTCGCCTGTGCCCAGCCGAGCAGCGCGGCCAGCATCTGGCCGGTCTGGTTGCTGTCGTCGTCGATCGCCTGCTTACCGAGAATGATCAGTCCCGGCTTTTCCTCGTCGGCGATGCCCTTGAGGATCTTGGCGACCGCCAGCGGTTCGACGACGCCGTCGACCTTGACCAGGATGCCGCGGTCCGCGCCCATGGCGAGGCCGGTGCGCAGGGTTTCCGACGCCTGCGCCGGTCCGATCGAGACCACGACGACTTCGGTCGCCTTGCCGGCCTCTTTGAGGCGCAGCGCTTCTTCGACGGCGATCTCGTCGAACGGATTCATCGACATCTTGACGTTGGCGAGTTCAACGCCCGACCCGTCGCTCTTGACGCGGATCTTGACGTTGTAGTCGACCACGCGCTTGACCGGCACCAGAACCTTCATCGATCCTCTTTCGTGTTGCGGTGGGTAATTGTTTGTTGTGGCGGCGGAACCTAAAGCCCCTCCTAACCGCGGTCAACGCGGCAAAGCCAAAAACCGCCTTGTTCCCTAGCGGTTCTGGCCCGGCACCCAAAGCACGTCGCGGGCGCCGCCGTCGTTCACCGTGCGGGCGGCGACAAACAGGAAGTCGGACAACCGGTTGACGTATTGGACGGCCGCCGGGGTGATTTTCTCGTCCGGCTTGGCCGCCAGTTCCACCATGGCACGTTCCGCACGGCGGCATATCGTCCGTGCCACATGCAGGTAAGCGGCTGCCGGCTTGCCGCCCGGCAGCACGAAGGACGTCAGCGGCGCAAGGCTTTCGTTGAGCTGATCGATATCGCGCTCCAGGCGCTCCACCTGGCTCGACAAGACCCGCAGCCGTTCGGCCTTGCCCTCACGTTCCGGAACCGCCAGGTCGGCGCCGAGATCGAACAGATCGTTCTGAATACGCCCGATCATGGCGTCGAGTTCCGGCAGCTCGGACAAATGCAGCCGCACCACGCCGAGCGCCGCATTGGTCTCATCCACCGTGCCGTAGGCGGCAATCCGCGGATCGGACTTCGGACGCCGCTCGCCCGAGCCGAGGGCGGTGGTGCCGTCGTCACCGGTGCGGGTGTAGATTCGATTGAGAACGACCATCGCGCGGGGATCCTGCTGCGGGAAACCAAGTGATCCGGAAGCTCGTGGGCAGCTAACGGCCCAGCGCCCAGATCGCAAGCATGGTGATGACGATGGCGACGAATTGCAGCAACACCCGCCAGCGCATGAGGGTCTGCGAACGGTTCGGGGAGCCGCCCCGCATCATGTTGATCAGACCGAGCATGAGCACCAAGGCGACCGCGCAGAGCGCGACCGGCAGGGCGATTGAACTCAGGAAGGATGCCATCTAGGTTTCATAACACCGCCGCTGATCCCGCGCTATCCCCGCAGCATGGTCGGGCGCAACGATCCCGGGTGGAGGCGGTTAGTATCGAATGCTAAGGTTCTGCCATCCCGCCGGCCGCAACGCATGACAAGGTGACCCGTGAGGCAGATCCGCTACGCCTATGCGGTCGCAGTCGATGCGCTCTATACGTTCCTGGCCGACGACGGATGGGCGATCGCCAGCCATATCGCGCTGTCGACCCTGATGGCGCTGTTTCCGTTCCTGATCGTGCTCACCTCGCTGGCCGGCTTCGTCGGCTCGCGCGAACTCGCCGACAGCGCCGCCGAGCTGTTGCTCGATGTCTGGCCGGCGCAGGTCGCCAGCACGCTGTCAGGCGAGATCCACGACGTGCTGACCACCACCCGCGGCGGGGTGCTGACCATCGGCCTGGTGCTGGCGCTGTATTTTGCCTCCAACGGCGTCGAGAGCCTGCGGGTCGGGCTCAACCGCGCCTATGCGGTGATCGAGCCGCGGCCTTGGTATCTGCTGCGGCTGGAGTCGATCGGCTACACCCTGGTGGCGGCGTTCACCGCGCTGGCGATGGGGTTCCTGATCGTGCTGGGGCCGCTGATCGTCGCCACCGCGCGGCACTACGTGCCGCTGCTGGTGCACGATAACGAGCCGCTGCTGACGTTCGCGCGCTACGGTATCGCGATCACAGCGCTGACCGTGGCGCTGTTTCTGCTGCACGCTTATCTGCCGGCGGGGCGGCGCTCGTTCCGGCAGATCCTGCCCGGCATCGTCTTCACCATCACGGCCTCGCTGATCTCCGGCATGACCTTCGGCATGTATCTGGCGCGGTTCGCCAATAACTACGTGTCGATGTATGCGGGCCTGGCCTCGGTGATCATCGCGCTGGTGTTTCTGTATTTCATCGCCGCGATCTTCGTTTACGGCGGCGAACTCAACGCCGCGATCATCAAGTCGCGGCTGCCCGAGGGGACGACGCTGCAAGAAGCGCAGTTGCGAGCGCCCGGGGCGAAACCGGTTTGAGCAGGAAGGCGTCGGCACCGGCCTGACGGGCCGCGGGCTCGTCCTGATCGCGCCCGGAGACGCCGATGATCGGGATCGCGCGCAGCGGCGGCGGCAGCGCCCGGATTTGCCGGATCGCCTCGACGCCGCTGATGCCGGGCAGCACCATATCCATCAGCACCGCATCGAACTCGGCTTTCGCCAGCCGCTGCGGAACCGCCTCGCCATTGCCGACGAATTCGCAAGAATGGCCAAGCTCGGTCAGGATCGCATTCAGCACCACCCGTCCGAACGGATTGTCCTCGACGCTGAGGATGCGCAGCCGCCCTCCCCCCGTGGCGCGGATCGCGCCGTCCGGCGTCGACATCTGCGGCGGCTTGGCCCGATCCAGCGTCACCGTCAGGGTGAAGACGGTGCCGCCACGCGGCCGCTGCGCCACCGTGACGTCCCCGCCGAGGGCCCGGGCAATTTGCCGCACCGACGACAGACCGAGGCCGGCGCCGCCGAACCGCGACGCGATGCTGACATTGGCCTGGGAAAACGGCCGAAACAGCCGCTTGATCTCGGTGAGCGACAGCCCGATGCCGCTGTCGGACACCGCGAACGACACCTGCGCCTTGCCGCGACCGGCCGCTGCGGCGGAGACTTTCAGCGTCACGTCGCCGCGCTCGGTGAACTTCACCGCGTTGTCGATCAGGTTTTCCAGCGCGGCGCGCAGCCGCACCGCGTCGCCGATCGCAAAGCCCGGCAGCCGCTGCGAGATCGTCACGGTGGCGCGCAACCCCTTGGCGGCGGCGCGGCCGGACAGCGAGTCACCGGCATGACGGGCCAGCGCCCGCAGATCGAAGAACTCCGAGCGCAACCCGAGCCCGGTAGTGCCGAGCCGGGCGGCGTCGACGAACAGCGTCGCAAGGCCGGACAGGTGCTCGGCGCCGGCTTTGATGGTGTCGACCCAGCGCCGCTCGCGCTCGTTGAGATCGGAGGTCGCCAGCAATTCGCTGACGGCCAGGATACCGGTGAGAGGGGTGCGGACCTCGTGCGCGAAGGTCGCCAGCACGGTCTCGATCATGCCGGAAGACGCAGGCTTCTTGCGACGGACGCGTTTCGGCGGCGTCCGCTTGACCTGCGTCCGCCCGCTGCGCAACGCGCGCGATTTCACCGCCATGAGTCCCCCGAGCCGTCCCGACTACAATGCCACGCTCGCGGCGAAGAAGTCACGCCGGGAGTACGTTTCGGGATCGTTGCAGGCGGCATCAGGCGGCGTTCAGACAGGCGCCGCAAGCCCGACCATCGTCCGGATTTCGGCGGGCGTGACGCCGGCCGCGCGCAGCTCGCGCAGGCCGGTCGAGCCGGTCGATTTCGACAGCTTGCGGCCCTCCGCGTCGCGCTGTAGCGCGTGGTGCCGATACACCGGCGACGGCAGGCCGATCAGATGTTGCAGCAGCCGGTGCACCGAGGTCGACCAGAACAGGTCGGCGCCGCGCACCACCTCGGTGATGCCTTGCAGCGCGTCGTCGATCACCACCGACAGATGATAGCTGGTCGGCGTTTCCTTGCGGGCGATGATGACGTCGCCCCACGCTTCCGGCCGCGCCATGATGGTGCCGGTCTCACCGTCCGGCCCACTGCCGAGTTCCTGCCAATTCAGCTCGCCGGCCAACTCAACCGCCGCCGCCATGTCGAGCCGCAACGCATAAGGCACGCCGGCGGCGATCAGCTCGGCGCGCTGGGCTGCGGAAAGCTGCTTGCCGATCCCCGGATAGTGCGGCGCGCCGTCGGGATCGCGCGGCCACGGTGCCACCGTTTCCTTCTCCGCGACCAGCCGGGCGATCTCGGCGCGGCTTTCGAACGCCGGATAGATCAGCCCCCTGGCTGCGAGCTGCGTCACCGCGTCGCGATACAGTTCGAGATGATCCGACTGCCGCCGCACCTCGCCGTCCCAGGCGACGCCGAGCCAGGACAGATCCTCGTAGGTCGCCTGTTCGAATTCCGGCCGGCAGCGGGTGCGGTCGATGTCCTCGATCCGCAGCAACAGGCGGCCGCCGCTCGCCCGCGCCAGATCGGCGTTCAGCAACGCCGAATAAGCATGGCCGAGATGCAGATAGCCGTTCGGGCTCGGGGCAAATCGGAAAACGGGTGGCGGCATTGAACCCCTGACGTCATTGCCGGACTTGATCCGGCAATCCATCGGATGAGAGACTCTTCTACGATAGCGGATGGATGCGCGGGTCAAGCCCGCGCATGACGCCGGAAAGCCAAACCACCTGATGACCATCCATCTCGACTCCCAGGCCGACCTCGAGGACGCCATCACCACGCTGGTGAAGCGGGACCCACGGCTGAAACCCGTGCTTCAGGTCGCCGGCATGCCGGCGCTGCGGCGGCGCGAGCCGGGCTTTGCTGGGCTCGCCGCGATCGTCTGCGGTCAGCAGCTTTCGACCGCCTCGGCAGCGGCGATCTGGGGCCGGGTCTCGGCGGCGTTCGCTCCGTTCGAGCACGACGCGATCAAGCGGGCGCGGAGCGACCGGCTCGCGCGGCTCGGCCTATCGACGGCGAAGATCAAGACGCTGAAGGCGCTCGCCAAGGAGCTCGCCGCCGAACGGCTCAACCTCGATGTGCTGGCCGAAGAAGACGCCGACGCCGCCCACGCCACGCTGACCGCGCTGCACGGCATCGGGCCGTGGACCGCCGACATCTATCTGTTGTTCTGCCTCGGCCACGGCGACGCCTGGCCGGCCGGCGACCTCGCGGTGCAGGAGGCGATGCGGATCGGCCTCGGCCTGAAAGCGCGCCCGACCGTGAAACAGATGGCGCCGCTCGCCGAACCCTGGCGCCCGCTGCGCGGCGCCGCCGCGCATCTGTGGTGGGCCTACTACCACGCGGTGAAGCGGCGCGAGGGCGTGATCAGTGACGACAAGGCAGCCAAAGTCGTGGCGAAGAAAGTTACGGCAAAGACGCCTCGCGCTCGGAAATCCCCATCACGCTGAAGGCTCGTCATTGCGAGGAGCGAAGCGACGAAGCAATCCAAGGGCTCGGTGCACGAAGCCCCTGGATTACTTCGCCATCGGCTCGCAATGACTTGAAGGTCTTTTCTGTCAGCGGCGGGCTTGCGGCCAGCCTCTCAGGATGATGTGTCGTGCTCGTGATGATGCTCGTGCGCCTCAGGCGGCTCGGCCGGGATCGTCACCAACCTTCCGTAGCGAACGCCGCGTTCGGCGAAGATGTGGTCGGCGAAGTGCTGCAGCTCGCTGGCATTGCCGTCGAGGATCGTCACTTCCAGGCACTGATCGTGGTCAAGATGCACGTGCATCGTGGCGCGCGACAGATCGTGGTGATGGTGGAAGCTCTGCGTCAGCTTGCGCGGCAGGTCGCGCTTGGAATGATCGTACGTATAGACCATCGCGCCGACGCAATGCCCGCTGGTGGTCTCCGCCGCGGTCTGCTGGATGCCGATCCGCGCCAGGTCGCGGATCGCCTCGGAGCGGTTCTGGTAGCCGCGCGCCGCGATGATCGCGTCGAGCTTTTCCATCAGGTCGTCGTCGAGCGTGATGGTGACGCGTTGCATCGAAAGCCTCTCGGTGGTTACCAGGTTATCAGTATGAAGTTTTATTGACTTTGTCATACTCGCCGGGCACGCTGCGGTCGTGGGCGCTCTGCCGGGACCGCCTGCGATAACAGATTTGGGGTGGGCCCGTCTTGCAGCGATGCAGGACACGAGGGGGTGTGCGTGGCGTGTCTCCGGCGAGAGGCGATGCGCGGCTGTGCGGCCGGCTGTATCGCGCTGAGTTTTGGTCTGGCGATAGCAGCGGCGCGGGCCGAGCAGGCGCTGCCGCAGGTGACGATCGATGCCCCGGCCGAGGCAAGGCCGAAGCCACCGCGGCGCCACGCGCCGGAAGCGACGGCACGGCACGGCCAGGCGATCCCGGCGCCGACACCGGGCGCATCCTCTTCGGCTGCAGCCACGAGCGCGAGCCCAACGCCCGACGCGATGAGCGCGCCGCAGAACCAGGCCGCAAGCAGCCGCGTCATCACCGGCGCCGAGATCAATGCGCTGCCGTTCATGCGGCCCGGCGAGGCGCTGGAAGCCGCCCCCGGGCTGGTGGTCACTCAACATTCCGGCGAAGGCAAAGCCAACCAGTATTTCCTGCGCGGCTTCAATCTCGACCACGGCACCGATCTCGCCATCACCATCGACGGCATGCCGGTGAACATGCCGACCCACGGCCACGGACAGGGCTATGCCGACGTCAACTTCCTGATCCCCGAACTGATCAGCACCATGACGGTGCGCAAGGGACCGTATTTTGCCGACGTCGGCGACTTCGGTTCGGCCGGCGCGCTCGGCATCGAATATCTGCGGGCGATGCCCAAGAACCTCGCCGAGGTGACGGTCGGCAGCTTCGGCTATCGCCGGCTGCTCGGCGCCGCCTCGACGCGGGTCGGCGACGGCACCTGGCTCGCCGCCTTCGAAGCCAACACCTACAACGGCCCGTGGGACGTGCCGGACAACGTCCGCAAGCTCAACGGCGTTCTGCGCTACAGCGAGGGCACTGCGACCGACGGCTTTTCGCTGACCGGCATGGCCTATTCCAACCGCTGGACCTCGACCGACCAGGTCGCGCAGCGCGCGATCGACCAGAACCTGATCAGCCGCTACGGCTCGCTCGATCCGACCGACGGCGGCATCTCCAGCCGCTACAGCCTGTCGGGCCGGTTCGCGAAATCGAGCGACCTCGGCCAGACCGACATCAACGCCTATGTGATCCGCTCGTCGCTGCAGCTCTACAACAACTTCACCTACTTCCTCGACGACCCGGTGAACGGCGACCAGTTCAACCAGCACGATCGCCGCACCGTGCTCGGCCTGAACGGCACGCAGCGCTTCGACTACCGCTTCGCGGGCCTGCCGGTGGAAACGCGGGTCGGGCTGCAGACGCGGTCCGACACCATCAATGTCGGCCTCAACAAGACCTATCAGCGCGACTGGCTGTCGACGGTGCGGGCCGACGATGTCTCCGAGCAGTCGCTCGGACTGTGGACCGACACCACGGTGCGCTGGACCGATTGGCTGCGCACCACCGCCGGCGTGCGGCAGGATTTTTTCACCGGCCGGGTGATCAGCGACACACCGGCAAATTCCGGCAACGCTTCGGCGGCGATGACCAGTCCGAAGGCCGGCATCGTGCTCGGCCCCTGGGTCGGCACTGAGTTCTATGGCAACGCCGGCACCGGGCTGCACAGCAACGATATCCGCGGCGCCACCATCACGGTCGATCCCAACACCGGCGATCCGGTGAATCGTGTGCCGCTGCTGGTGCGCTCGAAGGGTGCCGAGCTTGGTATTCGCAATAAATCGATCCCGGGGCTGACGACATCGCTCGCCGTGTTCGTGCTCGATTTCGACTCCGAGCTGTTGTTCGTCGGCGATGCCGGCACCACCGAACCGAGCCGGCCAAGCCGCCGGATGGGTGTCGAATGGACCAGCCAGTATCGGCCGCTGTCCTGGCTCGGTGTCGATCTCGACGTCGCCTACACCAGAGCGCGGTTCACCGACATCGATCCGGCCGGCGACTTCATCCCCGGCGCACCGGCGTGGGTGGCCAGCGCCGGCATCACGCTCGGCGAGCAGCGCGGCTGGTTCGGTGCGTTGAAGGGCCGCTATTTCGGACCGCGACCGCTGATCGAGGACGACAGCGTGCATTCGCTGTCGTCGCTGATCTTCAACGCCCGCGCCGGCTATCGCTTCGACAACGGCGTGCGGGTGCAGCTCGACGTGCTGAACCTGTTCAACGCGAAGACCAATCAGATCGAATACTACTACCTGTCGCGATTACCCGGCGAACCGCTCGGTGGCGTCAACGATCGCCACGTTCATCCGGTGGAACCGCTGGCAGTGCGGCTGACGCTAGCCGGCACATTCTGACATTCGGTTTCTGATTGCGACCGCGCGCGACGCGTTCGTTTTGTGAACTTCGCTTTGTGAACAAGGGAGCCCAAAACGACGAACGCGCGCCGACGTGTAAACGCCGACGCGCGCCTCGTAACTCGCTGGTTCCCAGGCGCTGCGGGGCGCCTCGGCCGAGCGGCTCACTGCTTGCGCATCGTCCACGGTGAGCGGGTCTCATGCCCACCGCAACGTGCTCAGTCAGCCAACCTCAGCGGGCGTCCCCAGCGAGGTGACAGCGTTTCGAGTGAGACACTGGATCACCTCCTTCCGTTGTTGCCGATGAAGAGAGGATACGAACGATTCTTCAGTTTGTGAAGAGGCGATGACGCAGACTCGGAGACGGAACAGGTTTTCGATCCGCTCGTTGGTTTCGCCTGATAGGGAGGCCAGCATGACCCCAGAGACCAACGAAACCCTCAAGCTGATCGGCAGCGACAAGGTGCAGGGAACCGCGGTGTACGGGCCGGACGGTGAGAAGATCGGCTCAATCGAGCGCGTGATGATCGAGAAGGTCAGTGGCCGGGTGTCTTACGCGGTGCTGTCGTTCGGCGGCTTCCTCGGCATCGGCGACGATCACTACCCGCTGCCCTGGCCGGCGCTGAAATACAACGTCGAGCTCGGCGGCTATCAGGTGATGGTCACCGTCGACCAGCTCGAACGCGCACCGAAATACGGTCCCGGCTCCGAATGGGATTGGCGCGGCGCCCGCAAGGTCGATGATTACTACGGCGTGGCGCTGACATAAGCCCACGGCAACGACACCCGGCTGCAAGCCGCGCGAAGCCAGCGTTCTAAACCACGTCCTCCGGCGCCCGGCCGACGATGATGCCTTCGTTGCCGCGCAGGTCGAGCGTGGCACCGATGCGTTCGCCGGCGCGGTCCAGCATAGTCGACAGCAGTACCTCGCCGTCGAGCCCGATCGCGTCGGACGCCGCCGAGATCGGATCCGGGCCGAGATTGAGCGCCACCAAGACCGACCGCCCTTGATGATGCCGGCGATACAGCAACAGATCACCTTCCGCGGCGAGCGGCTGGTAAGTGCCAAGCGCGAGCTGGGGCAGCGCGCGCCGAAGCCGCAGCAGAGCGCGATAGAGGTTTAGGATCGACTGCGCGTCAGCGCGCAGATTAGCGACGTTGTCCTGGGTGGCGTTCGGGGCCAGCGGCAGCCACGGCCGGGCATCCGAGAACCCGGCGTTGTCCGACGCGTCCCACTGCATCGGTGTGCGGCAGCCATCGCGGCCGACACCGATGCCGGGCACGTTCTTCTCGAACGGATCCTGCACGTCCTCGGGCGCGATCTCGACCTGCTCCATGCCGAGCTCGTCGCCGTAATACATCGTCGGGGTGCCGCGCAGCGTCAGCAACAGCAGCGCGGCGACGCGGGCCTGTGCCGGCCCGACCCGGCTCGCCACCCGCGGCCGATCGTGATTGCCCAGCACCCAGTTCGGCCACGCGCCGGCCGGCAACGCCTGCTCGTAGCGATCGATCAACGCCGCAATCTCCCGGGCGCGCCACGGCGTCGACAGCAGCGCGAAGTTGAAAGGCAGCTGCGCACCCTTCAGCTCCGCTCCGTAATACGCGACCAGCCGCTCCATCGGCAGATAGATCTCACCAATCAGCAGCCGATGATCGAATTCGTCGACGACACGGCGCAGTTCGGCAACCACTTCCAATGTCTCCGGCCGATCCGCGGAGTAAATCGGGATCAGCGCGGCGTGCGGCGGCATGCCGGGGCGGAAATCCGGATTGGGCAGGTTGTCGCGGAATTGGTCGTCCTTGATCAGGTGCCAGATCACGTCGACCCGGAAGCCATCGACGCCCTTCCGCAGCCAGAACCGCATCGCGTCATAGATCGCGGCCCGCACTTCCGGATTACGCCAGTTGAGGTCCGGCTGCTGCTTCAGAAAGGCGTGATAGTAGTATTGGCCGGTGGCGTCGTCGTACTCCCAGCCGCTGCCGCCGAATTCCGACAGCCAATTCGTCGGCGGTCCGCCGTCCGGGGCTGGGTCGCGCCAGATGTACCAATCGCGCTTGGGATTGTGCCGCGACGACCGGCTCTCGACGAACCAGGGATGCTGTTCGGATGAATGGTTCGGCACCAGATCGAGAATGACCTTGAGCCCGCGGGCATGGGCCGTGAGCACCAGCGCGTCGAAATCGTCCATCGTGCCGAAGATTGGATCGATGCCGACATAGTCGGCGACATCGTAGCCGAAGTCCGCCATCGGTGACGGAAAGATCGGAGACAGCCAGATCGCGTCGACGCCGAGATCGGACAGATAGCCGAGCCGATCGATGATCCCGCGCAGATCACCGATGCCGTCGTTGTTGCTGTCCTGAAACGAGCGCGGATAGATCTGGTACAGCACACCCGCCGCCCACCACGACACGCTCGTCACGCTTTCCATTCACGTCTCTCCCCTGTCGGTCTCAGACGCGACAGGGCCCGGCTTTGTTCCGAGCGCTGCCGATTCGGGACAGCTGTCGTTGCACAGTCGTGCGTCAGGGCGGTGAAACAGAATGCGGGGTGCGGAATATCTGGAACGGAGTGTCGAGACCTCCGTTCTCGGTTGGGGTGCAGGAGTGAGCCTTCGCCTGCAAGCCACCAGCGGCATCAAGATGCTCGGCGTCGGCGATGTCGGGGACAACGCGGCAAGCTTCAACACCCTACACCATGCTACCGGTCAACGCATTCGTGAACTGCCGATGCGGCCGGAGACGATCGAACTGTCTTGATCGCAAGTGATTATTTACTGCAAGCAAGCAGGTTCTGCTGCGGCGCGATGCCGCCGGTAACCTGATGCTTGCAGGTCTTGCCGCAGCGCGAAACTATGCCAAGTTGGGAACCGGGTGGGTTGCCAAGAATTGTCGGTCAAAGACTGAAATTCCAAACGAACGCATCACTCTAAAGGAAGGTAGTAATGACCCAGATCTTCAAGGTGTATCAGGACGCGGCCAAGGCGCAGGCGGCGGTGGCGGAGCTGAAGGCCGCTTCGTTCAGCAACGCCGCGATCGTCTCCAGCGACAAGGACGGTACCCTGGTCACGGTCGACCCGCCGTTCGGCAAGGGTGGCCAGGCCGACGCGATCCTCAACCGCCACGGCGCGATCCGCGACGTCTCCGCCCGTCATGGCAGCGGTGCCTCGCTGGCAGATTCCTCCACCCGTCTGACCGGCGCGCCGCGGCTGACCGACTCCCGCACCACTCTGGGCTCGATCTTCCCGGAGCTGACCAGCTCGAACTTCTTCCTGTCATCGATGTTCGGCCCGCTGCTGTCGGCGTCGCAGAAGCCGTGGTCGTCGCTCGCCGCAAGCCAGAAGCCGTGGTCCTCGCTGACCAAGAATCAGGATGCCTGGTCGTCGCTGGCCAGCAATCAGAAGGGTTCGGCCCAGCTGATCAACAATCCGGCGCTGTTCTCGTCGATGCTCGGCCTGCCGGTGCTGGCCGGTCGCTAATCGGCGATCGCTGATCACTTATTGAGTTGTTAGAAGCGCCGGCTTGTCCGGCGCTTCTTTTTTGCGCCGCATCAATTTGAATTAGATTAAAAACAACTTGCAGGGCCAGGTGGGTTCCGGAATCAATTGATGAGTTTCGGGATTACGCATGCGATCGCCACGCACGAGATTTAGCATCCAAGTAACAACGTCGGCGACCACGGCTGACCGGATGCATTTTTTCCGCCCGGCGGCACCCGCTCGGCGACCAGCGCATCCCGTCGGGGCGAGGTGCTCCTGATGCTGGAGCTCAGCCTGCTCGGGATCATAGGACTGGCAGCGGTGTATGGCACTGCGCTGTGGTGGATGGGTCGCCACGACGATGTGCTGTACGGCGATTTCGTCAGCCCGGAAGGAGCCGCGACACTGACGTCAGCGGAGCCGGCTTTACTGCGGCAGCAACCGACCTCGCCCGTGACCAATCATCCCCCGGAAGCTGCGGGTCGGCCGCCAGCGGCGATGCGTGCAGCAATCCCGCCGGTTCGGAGTGGCGGTCGTCCACCGTCTCGGCCATCCGCTGTGCCACAGCGCCCAGCTCCACCGGCACCGATCGTCGAGTCTCAGCCTGTTGGAAATCAGCTCACCACGGCGCAACCGCTGCGACCGTCATCACTGCCGCCGGTCACACCTTCTGCTCAGCATCAATCGCCAAGCAGGCCGATCCCGGCACCTGCGCGCGGCCAGGCGCCTGCGCGCGATGATGTGCTGAACTCACTGCTGGAGACGATCAAGCACGACCTGAGCAACGCGGTCGGCAAGCCCTGAGGCCGACCGCGAAACGCATCGTGCCGCGATCAGTCGTGACGGGACATCACGCGGGCGTTGGCGTGCTGATGCTCGCCTTCATGCCCACTCGCGATTACTACGCCGAACAAGATCAGCACCGTCGACACTGCGGCCGCAGCCAACAGCAGGATGTCGAAAGTCATCATGGTGCTCGTCATCGCCGTCCCCCCCTGCAATGAAGCAGTAACTAAGCTTCGCGCTGATCCCGGAAGGCGGCGTTGACGCCGATCAACTAATGCACACGCCGGCTGCGGGCTGCCGTGCGTGCAGCGCAGAGCAAGACGCCTCAACCGGCCGCAGCGTCCGGAATTGGCGCGCGATAGCGTACCGATCAGCTTGGGTTCCACGCTCGCCGCAGCCACATCGCGGTGCCCCGCGACAACGGTCGATCAAGATCAGAGGGAGGCGTGGGGGACGTTGGAGCGGGCGAAGGGAATCGAACCCTCGTATGCAGCTTGGGAAGCTGCCGTTCTACCATTGAACTACGCCCGCGCCGGGCACCGCTGTGAGGCGGCGACGAACTCTGATCTAGCCGAGACCGGGCGCGCCGCCAAGGGGCGATCACGCGAGCCGCCCGCGCAGGACGCCGCAGCACGGTTGCCGCACCGCACCTGTGGCTCATTAAAGTTGTTAACAACTCCTTTACTTTCCGGATGCCGTCCCGGCTTCCGCTGGTATGCTTCTGACTATGGCGGGGACTGCCTACACCATCTTCGACACCATGATGGGCCGATGCGGGATCGCATGGGGCGGCGGAGGCGTGCTGGCGGTGCAACTCGCCGAGAGCCGCGAGATCGACACCCGCCGCAGGCTGCTGCGGCTTTGCCCGGACGCCCGCGAGAGCCGCGCCGAGGCCCGGATCGAGCCCGTGATCGACGGCTTGTCTGCCGCGCTCCGCGGCGAGCCGTGGGATTTCTCCGACGTTCCGCTCGATCTCGGCGGGATCCCGGGATTCGATTGCCGCGTCTATGCGGCATTGCGAGCGATCCCGCGCGGCGAGACGCTGACCTTCGCCGAGATCGCCAAGCAGCTCCGCTCCTCGGGCGCCGTGCATGCAGTCGGTCAGGCCATCCGCCGCAATCCGTTCACCCTGATCGTGCCCTGCCACCGCGCACTCGCGGCCGCAGGCGACACCAGCGGCATCTGCGCCAATGGCGGCACGATCACCCGGCGGCGCCTGCTGTCGCTCGAAGGCGCGCTCGCCACCAGCGGTCCGAGCCTGCTCGACGTCCTGCTGCCGTTCGCCCCTCCGCGGCAGGCCGACCGCTAGCCGGCGATCGACGCGGCCGGCGGCTTCGGGCCCCAGCGCGTCACCAGCACGCTCAGCGCCGACGTCACACCGAGCAGCACCATCGAGCCTGCGGCGAGCAGATAGAAGCTGCCGGCGCTGCCGTGGTTCTTGATCAGCAGCCAGCCGCCGCCGACCACGAACAGCAGCCGCCCGGTCTGCGCCAGCACCGGCCCCAGCACCCTGGCGGCGCCCTGCGCGGAAAAATACATCGAGATCGACAGCCCGATGAAGGCGTACATCGGCGCCGCGGCGCGGAGATATTGCTCACCGGCGAGCCGTACCGCCGCATCGTCGGTGAACAGGTCGATCCAGAGGTGCGGAAAGATCGCGATCCCGGTGCCGACCACGCCGACGAACAGGAACGACACCAGCCCGGCCGTCCAGGCGATCTGCCGCGCCCGCTTCACCCGGCCGGCCCCGATCGCCATGCCGATCATCGGCACCGAGGCGATGCCGACCGCGAACGCGATCGAGGTCAGCATGAACTCCAGCCGGCCGCCGATGCCGTAGCCGGCCAGCACCGCGGTGCCGAAATGCGCCAGCATGTGGGTGAAGATCGTGATGGTCAGCACCGACTGCAGCGGCGAGAAGCACGACACGGCGCCGACCTTCAAGATGTCGATGAACATGCCGCGCTCGATCCGGAAGCCGTCCAGCCGCGGCTTCACCCCGGCCCGGCCGGAGAAGATCACCCAGGCCATCACCGAAGCGCCGATCGAAAATGCCGTCAGCGTGCCGGCGGCAACGCCGGGCATACCGAACCGCGGGATCGGCCCGAAGCCGAGGCCGAGCGCGCCGCCGAGCACGATCTGCAGCACCGCCGAGCTGAGGATCATCAGCGACGGCAGTTTCATGTTGCCGGTGCCGCGCAGGATCGCCGCGAAGGTGTTCATCAGCCACGGCACCACCGCGCCGGCGAAAAAGATGTGAACGTAGCCGGCGGCCTGGCTCAGCACCGCGCCGCGGCCGCCGAGCAGCGCCAGCGCGCGCTCGCCGAACGTCAACATCCCGACCGTGAACACCAAGCCGAAGCACAGCCCGATCAGCAGCGCGTGCATCGCCAGCACCGCTGCGCGGTCGTCGTCGCCCGAGCCGAGCGCGCGCGCGATCGCCGAGGCAACGCCACCACCCATCGCGCCGCCGGACATGGTCATGGTCAGGATCACGAACGGAAACACCAGCGCCATCGCGGCCAGCGCCTCGGTGCCGAGCCGGCCGATATAGGAGGTCTCGGCGACCGCCACGCAGGTGCCCGCCGTCAGCGCCACCACGTTGGGCCAGGACAGCCGCAGCAGCGTCCGCAGGATGCCATCGTCGAGCAGCGGATTTTTCGGAGGTGGAGGCGTCGCGGCAGGCGGGGCCGGCGCGGCTGGCGCAACCGGCGGCAACTCCGCAACGGCAATATCGGACATGCGTTTCCTCCGGCCCGATCTGATCCGCCGTGCCTCTTTGTCGTTCCTATCATTGATTTGCCGCGGCGCGATGCTCCCGCAACGCATAGGCGCACGCCGATACGTCAGAACGCCGCGGGAAGATGCCGCCGCCCCTCGAGACGGCAATACGAGCGATCGTCGTTCGCCCATCGTTGCATCCGCAGCATCTCGTCGAACGACATGCATTCTGGACGAAACGACGACCGCGACATTCGACGGCGCGATGACAGGTGCAGAACGCGCCTTCACCAATTCGGAATGAGTTGCGCAAATTCGCCGGACAATCAGCTACGCTGATCTTCGGATCGATCGCGTTTCCTAGATGCCGATACCGCAACGCGCGTTATCGAAATCAATCACTTCGCGCCGCATTAACTTCTGCTTGCTACACAAGCATCACGAAATGCCGTCCGCATCGACGTAATGCGGAACGACGAGCGCCACGGCCCGACGTCCGCACGTCGCACCGAACCTTCTGTGCAAGAGGTTCTGCTCCATGACTCATCGCAATCGATCGGAGACCCTGCTGAGCGGTCTCGACACGACCCGCCGCGCCTTCCTGCAATCGTCGGCAGCGTTCATCGGCACGCTGTCGCTCGGCGGTCCGGTCTGGGCGAGCGAACCGCGGCGCTATCCAATCGACACACCGGCGGTGACGACGCAGGAGCGGATGCTCGCTTTTCCGGCGACGGTGACGCCTGGCCTCGACAAAGCCGAACTACACCAGGTCACGCGCTACAAGGAGCTTGGTTACGGCGAGTGGTCCTACGGCTCCGGTCTGCCGATCGAGCGACGGACCGACCTGATGCCGGCTGGCTCCCGCAAGCCGGCGGATGCGGCGCGCAAACGCCTGGTCAAGTTCTTCTCGTTCTCCGACGTCCACATCACCGACAAGGAAGCGCCCAATCAGCTCCTGCTGTTTCAGCACACCGAGCCGGCCGCAGCCAGCAACACCTCGGTCTATTCGCCGGTGATGCTCTACTCGACGCAGGTGCTCGACGCCGCGATCCAAACCGTCAACGACCTCCACCGCCGCGACCGCTTCGATTTCGGCATCGCGCTCGGCGACGCCTGCAACTCGACCTCCTACAACGAGCTGCGCTGGTACATCGACGTGTTCGACGGCAAGCCGATCGTCCCGAGCTCCGGCGCGCATCGCGGCGCCGACAGCATCGACTTCCAGATGCCGTTCCAGGCCGCCGGCCTCGACAAAGACCTGCCGTGGTATCAGGTGCTCGGCAATCACGATCACTTCATGATCGGCTCGTTCCCGGTCGACGGCGATCCGTCGCTGGGTTTCCGCGAGTCCTACACCTCCGACAAAGTGTGGGCGATCGGCGACGTGTTGCGGCCGAACATCGCGACCTTCCCGGCGCTGTTCGACGATCGCAATCTGAGGGCGACGCCGGCGTTCTATCCGGGCGTGATCGACGGCACGAGCCCGTACGGCGCGATCATCCATACCGGCCCCACCGACGATCCGGCGTTCAACAACCAGCCGCCGACGGTCGCGGCCGATCCTGGGCGCCGCTCTCTCGTACGTGCCGAATGGATGGCAGAATTCCTCGACACCGCGACCGAGCCCAAGGGTCACGGCTTCGGCCTGATCGACCGTGCCGCGGCCGGTCCCGACTTCGCCTGCTACAGCTTCATGCCGAAATCCGACCTGCCGCTGAAGGTGATCGTGCTCGACGACACCCGCGACGAGCACGACGGCTCGCACGACATCCACGGCCACGGCTATCTCGACGCCAAGCGCTGGGAATGGCTGAAGGCAGAACTCGCGCGCGGACAGGCCGACAATCAGCTGATGATCATCGCCAACCATATCCCGATTGCGGTGTCACCGATCGGCTCCGAAATGGAATGGTGGCTCGGCGACACCACGGCATCGCCGGACTACAAGAACGCCGTCGATCTGGCGGGACTGGTGAAGACGCTGCACGACACGCCGAACCTGCTGATGTGGATCGCCGGCCATCGCCACCTCAACGTGGTCAAGGCATTTCCATCCCCTGATCCGAGCCGGCCCGAACGAGGCTTCTGGCAGGTCGAAACCTCGTCGCTACGCGATTTCCCACAGCAGTTCCGCACTTTTGAGATCTATCTGAATGCCGACGACACCGTCTCGGTCGAAGCCGTGAACGTCGACGTCGCGGCGGCCGAGGGCACGCCGGCGGCGCAGGCGCGCAAATACGCGATCGCGGCCCAGCAGATCGTCGGGCACGACAAACAGGTCAGCGCTCCGAACCTCGCCACCGCGGCCGGCCGCGGCACGCACCCGATCCCGAGCATGGACCCGACCCGGCCACAGAGCGACGATCCGAAGGCCACCGACCCCACCATCCGGTTCGTCGACCTCAGCACGGCACCGAGGCCGGTCGCGGTGCACGGTTCGAGCAATGTCGAACTGGTGAAGCAACTCACCCCGAAGATGGCCGAGGTGCTGAAGCGGGCGATGGCGGAGCGGAAGTAAGTGCCGCGGCGGTTTGCGGCGCAGCGGACGCTTCGTCGCGCCCTCCAAGCTGGCCGATGCATTTTAGCGGCACCCGCGCTATATTTCGCATATGGACGTCGTACTCAGCGACACCGACGAATGGACCGTGCTGCGCACAGCGGTGCAGCGGCTGACGGCGATCGCGCCGGTCGAGGCGATCATCCTGTTCGGAAGCCGAGCTCGTGGCGACCACACCCCCGACAGCGACTATGACCTGTGCGTGATCCTGAGTGACGACGTGGCACCCGGAGCTTTCACGCCGGTCTCGCTGTGGCAGCAGGTTTCAGACCTGGGCATCCCGATTCAGATCGTGCCCCTCCGGCGGAGCCGCTTCGAAGCTGCACGGAACGACCCGAACAGCGTCAGTTATCAGATCGCGCACGATGGCCGAGTCGTCTTCGAGAAGGCCGTTCCGTCGCTGGCGCCATGAGTTCGAGCGACCCACGAACCTGGCTCGATCTCGCTGCCAGTGACGTGACAGCGGCCCGCCGGTTGCTCACGCCCCCTGCTTCATTGCCACAAGCGGCCTATCTGGCACAGCAAGCGGCCGAGAAGGCGATCAAGGCGCGGCTGATTGCTCTTCACATCGCATTCCCGCGGCACGGGGGCCGAGGGCATGACCTCGTTGCGCTGACGAACTTGATGCCGGAGGACGACTTAGCCCGGTCGCTGTTCGAACAGCTCTCTTCGATCACACCCTGGGCGACGGCGTTCCGCTATCCGTCCGACGACCCCGCCACGGAGGCGCGCCTCACCGCGCAGGAGATCGAGACCAAGCTGCAGCAGGCCGAAGCTGCCATCACGCTGCTGCGTGGTGCGCTCGACCGTCAGCAGCCGTGATCGAACTTACACCTTGAAATGCTTGCTCAGCTTCAGGCCCTGGGCCTGGTAGTTCGAGCCGATGCGCTGGCCGTACATCGCGTCGGGGCGCGACAGCATCTTTTCGTAGATCAGGCGGCCGACGATCTGGCCGTGCTCGAGGATGAACGGCACTTCGCGCGAGCGCACTTCCAGCACCGCGCGGGCGCCCGAGCCGCCGGCGCCTTCGTAGCCGAAGCCGGGATCGAAGAAGCCCGCATAGTGCACACGGAATTCGCCGACCAAAGGATCGAACGGCACCATCTCGGCCGCGTAGTCCGGCGGCACTTGCACGGCTTCCTTCGAGGCCAGGATGTAGAACTCGCCGGGATCGAGGATCAGCGTGCCGTCGGGGCGGGCCGCGATCGGCTCCCAGAACTCGCCGACCGCATAGCCGCCGCGGCGGTCGATATCGACGACGCCGGTGTGGCGCTTGGCGCGATAGCCGACGAAGCCCTCGGAATTCTCGCCCGACAGATCGACGCTGAGAGCGACGCCGCCGGTGAGGTCGGCGTCATCGGCATCGACCAGCCGCTCAGCATCGTGCAGCGTATCGAGTTCGTCCTGCTCCAGCGTGGCCTGGCCGACGCGGAAGCGTACCTGTGACAGCCGCGAGCCTTCGCGCAGCAGCACCGGGAAGGTCTTCGGGCTGATCTCGGCATAGAGCGGGCCGTGATAGCCGGCGCCGATCATGTCGAAGCGGCGGGTGCCGTCCGCGATCACCCGGGTGAACACGTCGAGCCGGCCGGTCGAGCTCTTCGGATTGGCGGCCGCCACGATGTGGCGCGGCATCGCCAGGCTTTCGAGCAGCGGCACGATATAGACGCAGTTGGTCTCCAGCACGGCGCCGTCCGACAGGTCGATCTCGTGCAGCTTCAGCTCGTCGATCCGCTCGGCCACGGTGCAGTCCGGCCCCGGCAGGAAGCTGGCGCGCACCCGATAGGCGATCGGCCCCAGCCGCAGGTCGAGGCTGGCCGGCTGGATCTGGCTCTCGACGAACGGATAGTCCGGCAGGATCAGGCCCGATTCCGTCATCGCCGCGATCATGCGGTCGGGCAGAATTCCGTTGGCGTCGGGCGGCAGGGTGAACGGCACGGTGTCGGTCCTTCGGAGCGCAGCCATGCCCTCCGGGAAACTCAGATACGAGCCTTCACCGCTAGCCGAAGCCCAGCTTGACGGGAAGGGTCCGGAGGATTAACACCCCGACTTATCCCGTGGTGATTTGAGCCGGCCGGCTTGCAGCCACGTTAAACAAGTCGCTAAACAGGCCGGGGACGTTGTGGTCCCGGCCCGAGGGTTGAGCCCCAGGCCGGTTTTTTTGTGCCCGCATCGTCCGATGTGGGTGCGCTGGAGACCACATGTCCGAGTCCAAACCGACCATTCCCGTTCCCGCCACCGCGCATTTCCGCCGCGAAACCCGCCTGGTGCATTCCGGCAGCTTGCGCTCGCAGTTCGGCGAGACCTCCGAGGCGTTGTTCCTGACTCAGGGCTTCGTCTACGAAAGCGCCGAGCAGTGCGAGGCGCGCTTCACCGGCGACGACGCCGGCTTCCAATATTCGCGGTTCTCGAACCCGACCGTGTTCAGCTTCGAACAGCGGATGGCTGAGTTCGAAGGCGCAGAAGCGGCGCGCTCGACCGCCACCGGCATGGCCGCGGTGACGGCCGCGATGCTGGCGCCGCTGCGGGCAGGCGATCACGTCGTCGCCTCCAAGGCGATGTTCGGCTCGTGCCGCTACGTCGTCGAAGACCTGCTGCCGCGCTACGGCATCGAGTCGACGCTGGTCGACGGCCTCGATCTCGACCAATGGCAGCGTGCGGTCCGGCCGAACACCAAGACATTCTTCCTGGAGAGCCCGACCAACCCGACCCTCGACGTGCTCGACATCGGCGCGATCGCGGAGATCGCCCATGCGGCGGGCGCGCGCCTCGTGGTCGACAATGTGTTCGCAACGCCGATCTGGCAAAGCCCGCTGCAGCTTGGTGCCGACGTCGTGGTTTACTCCGCCACCAAGCACATCGACGGACAGGGCCGCTGTCTCGGCGGCGTGGTGCTGTCGTCGCAGGCGTTCATCGAAGAACACATCCAGATGTATCTGCGCCAGACCGGCCCGTCGCTGTCGCCGTTCAACGCCTGGGTGCTGCTGAAGGGCCTGGAAACGCTGGCGGTTCGGGTCGAGAAGCAGACCTCCAATGCGGCCGCGATCGCCGATGCGCTGGCCGGCCACCCGAAGGTGCCGCGCCTGGTATATCCGGGCCGGGCCGATCACCCGCAGGCCGCGACGGTCAAGAAGCAGATGGGCGCCGGCTCGACCCTGGTCGGCTTCGAGGTGAAGGGCGGCAAGGCCGAAGCGTTCCGCTTCCTCAATGCCCTGAAGCTGGTGAAGATCAGCAACAATCTCGGCGACGCCAAGAGCCTCGTCACCCACCCTGCCACGACGACGCATCAGCGGCTGAAGCCGGAAGCGCGCGCCGAACTCGGCATCAGCGAAGGCTTCATCCGGTTGTCGGCCGGCCTCGAACACAGAGACGATCTGATCGAGGACCTGCTCGCAGCGCTCGACAAGGTGTGAGCGGGCCGTCGTCAAGGCCGTGAGTGAGAAGTATCGGGACGACGCATCGCGTCGTCCCGGAACTGCTTCAGAGACGTCGTAACCAGCGGTTACGTGAGCTCGACGAAGTCACTTCGCGGGCGATGACCGTGGTCATCGCCGCGTTCGTTACATCGGCCGGAATGCCGTGACGTCGCTCGGACCGGCGGTGCCGAGTCGGACCTGATCGACCGAGCGGATGATGCCGTCGCCGAGCAGCTGCGCGAAGCAGGCGTAGCCCCAGTCGTTCATGTGCAGCCCGTCGGCGATGACGAACTTGTCGAACGGGATGGCCTGCTGCTCGTGCCATTCCTTCATCACTTCGAAGCGCGGGAAGATGCCGACGCGGCGCAGCTCCGCGAGCCGGCCGAGCGCCTTGATCATCTTGCCGGCGTTCTCGCCGCGCTCGTTGACCCGCGGCACATATTGCGGATCGACCAGCACGATATCGGCGCCGGCGGATTGGATCGCCTTGATGCCATCGTCGACCAGCTTGCCGGTGTCGGCCGGATCGAGGTTGCGCAGGATCGCGTTGGTGCCGACCTGCCAGATCACCAGATCCGGCTGGGCATCCAGCACCGTTGACTTCAGCCGCCGCATCATTTCGGGCGCGTCTTCGCCGCCCTTGCCGCTGTTGACAACGGTGATGTCGGAGGTCGGGTAGTGACGCCGGAGTTGTGCGGCCAGCCGGTTCGGATAGGTGAAAGCCGGCGAGGTCGAACCGTAGCCCTGGGTCGACGACGAGCCGAACGCCACGATCACCACCGGGCGGCGATCGGCCAGCTTGCGCGCCACCCGTGGCAAAGCCCCGATCGACTTGGCGCCGCCCTTCGGCGGCAGGCAGGGCACGCGGCCGAGAATGTCACCGGCCTGCTTGGCCACATCCTTGATCTTGTCGAGCGCGGCCCCGGCGACGGTTTTCTTGCGATCCAGCGTCGAAACATCGACCTCGCCCTCGCCGGGCGTCACAGTCGGCGCCGCCTCGGCGACCGGTTCCGATGGGGTCTGCGCGAAGCTGGCCGGGGAAGAGATCAGGAGCAACGCCGTCGCCAAAAAAGCCGCGACGGCGACCGGTTTCAAAGGGTCGGATACTCTCATTACCGCTGGGTCCTTGCCTCCGCAGGATCGGTCTGCGCAGCCTCGATGACGAAAGCCATCAGCGCGCGCGCCAGGCAGTTGTGCACGCGCAGCGCCAGATCGATCCCCGGTGCCGGGCTGAACAGATCGAACTCGCCGGTCTCATTCCAGTGGCGCATCATGGAGAAGCGGTCGAACAGCGGAACGTCGTGCTCCTGCGCCACCACCCGCATCGCGTCGAGATACGGCGCCGGATTGATCATGGTCTCGGTGCGGGGACTATACTGCAAATTCATCAAGATGATGTCAGAGCCGGCCTGCTTGACCGCATCGATGCCCTGCCCCAGCGCGGTGCGGAATTCGTCCGGATCGATCGAGCGGATCGCGTCGAACGTGCCGGTCTGCCAGATCACCAGCACCGGCTTGCGCTCGGCAACCAGTGCTGCCAGCCCGGTGGCGATGTCGCCGGCGGTCCGTTTCGGCCGCATCTCGACCATCACATTGACGGTGACGCCCGGGAAGCGGTCGCGCAGCAGGGCCTGCAATCGCCCCGGGTACGAGCTGTTTTCGGCCGACAGGATGGTGGACGAGCGGCTGCCGACCACCAGGATATCCAGCTTGTGGGTCGTCTTCAGCGCCGCGGCGACGCCCTTCAGCTTGGCTTCGCTGGCCAGCAGATAGGCTGGCGGAACACAGGTGGGAGCATCCTCGGCGACGGCTGTCCGAGGCGGCAAGCCGACCGCGGTGAGCAGCGCCACCGCGACCATCCATCTCAAGCCGGCCATCGCCACGGCCTTCATGCTGCATCGCCTCCCGCGAGGTCCGCATCCGGTGGTGTCCGGGACCCGGCCTTGCTCGCCACATTCTTGTACCACGAGAACAGCCACGCGGCGGCAGACATGATGCAAATCCCTGTCACGCTGACGAAGAAATGCAGCACCGCGCCGCCCGAGACTTCCGCCAGGATGAAATAGCCGGCGAAAGCGAGAAAGATGCCAATGCAGAAGATCTCCAGCGAGTGCTGGCCGCACAGGATTAACGGCCGCAACCAGGGCGAGTTCAAGGCCGGCCAGTCGCGCGGAATGAACCGCACCGTGAGAGCCGCCAGCGCCAGGAAGTGCGCGAACCGCAGCACGTCGAGGTTGGGCTTGTCGATCGGGTACATCCACTGCTCGAGCCATTTCGGCAGGGTATGGAACAACTGCGGCGTGTACCAGGTGAGCGTGACGTAGAACGCCGCCACCAGATAAGCGGCCGCAAGCCACAGCGTCACTTTCGACGCCAGCACCCGCGACAGCCGCTTCGCCCCGCCCATCGCACACCAGGCGCCGAACACGAACAGCAACTGCCAAGCGTACGGATTAAACACCCATGCGCCGCTCGGATAGGCGGTCAAATGCAGATCGAACTGCCAGGTCGCCGCATAGAGCAGCGTCGCCAGCCCCAGCGTGATGTCGGGCCAGCGCCGCATCAGCCACAGGATCGGCGGCAGGAAAAACATCAGCACGATGTACAGCGGCAGCACGTCCATATTGACCGGGCGAAACCGCAGCAGCAGCGCCTGCACGATGGTGACATCGGGCTGTTTGAGGAAGTCGAGGATGCCCATTTCCTCGGAGTACAGCGGGTTCTGGAAGCTGGTGGCGACGTAGGAGATCTCGGCCAGGAAGATCGTGAACAGGAACACATGCGCGACGTAAATCTGCCAGACCCGCTTGAGGATGCGCGCCGCCGCCACGACGAAGCCGAGCTCGGTCATCGCCTTGCCGTAGACGAAGGCGGCGGTGTAGCCGGAGATGAAGATGAAGATCTCGGTGGCGTCGGAGAAGCCGTAATTCCGCAACGTGAACCAGGTCAGCACGTTGGCCGGCAGATGGTCGATGAAGATCAGCCACAGCGCCAGGCCACGGAACAGATCGAGCCGCAGTTCCCGTTTCGGCACCACCTTGCGCGGCGGCGAGGCAGCCGGCAGCGGTGGTGGCGCAACCGGCTCCGTCGGCGGGCCGCCTGCGGGCGGCGCGCCGGTGACCGGCTCGGCAACGGTGGTGACAGGAGGAGTCATGCGGCTCCGCTATGGCGCGCGATGCGCTCGTCGTTGCTATAGCAGCCGAGCCGCCGGCGGCGAAGCGTCTGGCGAGATCGGCGGACACCCTGACACAGCCCGCAACATCGCTGCGCCCGGCGCGGCCGCTGGCTAGCGCGGAACTTTGTTGAAACCGCGGAGGCACGTGACCACAACCTGAAAGTCGTTCCGAACGACTGGTTTCAACGCTGATTTTCGCTATATTTGGGCCAAGAGCTGGAAATCGAGCATGTACCGCGCCGTCACCCGCCGGATCGAAGTGACCGTTGAGCCCAATTATCTGCCGGAGCGTTCCTCGGCGGAGAACCGCCAGTATTTCTGGTCCTACACCGTGGTGATCACCAATTCGGGCGAGGAAACCGTCAAGCTGCGCACCCGGCATTGGGTGATCACCGACGCTTCCGGCCGGACCCAGGAAGTACGCGGCGAAGGCGTGGTCGGCGAACAGCCGGTCCTCGCGCCGGGTGAGCGGTTCGAATATACCAGCGGCGTCCCCCTCCCGACCGCCTCCGGCTTCATGGCCGGCCGCTATCAGATGGAAACCGAAGCGGGCGAAAAATTCGAGATCGACGTCCCGCCGTTTTCGCTCGATAGCCCGGAAGGGAAGCGGACACTGAACTAATCGGGCGCTCGTCGTCTGGGTTGAGAATGGGTACGCAGGGATGCGCTTCGCCTGTGGCTCAACGCATCCGACGACCTACTCCACGCCCGCTTCCTGCGGCGTGAATTCGTATACCGATGAGCAGAACTCGCAGGTCACCACGACCTTGCCGTCCTTGACCATGTCGGCGCGGTCCTGCGGGGCGAAGCGGGCCAGCATGCGGGAGACGGCATCGCGCGAACACGAGCATTCCGCCTTGATCGGCAGCGACGAGAACACGCGCACGCCGCGTTCGTGAAACAAGCGATACAGCAGCCGCTCGCCGGACAGATCCGGATCGATCAGTTCGACGTCTTCGACGGTCGCGATCAGCGACTGGCCCTCGACCCAGGCGTCGTCCTCATCAACGGTGTGAACCTGGGTGCCTTCCGGCGCGTCACCGGGATGCAGATCGGCCTGGCGCGCGCGCTCCGGTGACTTCGGCAGGAACTGCAGCAGCATGCCGCCGGCGCGCCAGTGATGCCGGCCGCCCTCGCCACCGCGCCATTCCTCGCCGACCGCAAGCCGCACCTTGGTGGGGATCTGCTCGGAGCGCAGGAAGTACTCGTGCGCCGCCTCCTCCAGACCGCCGCCGTTGAGCGCCACAAGGCCCTGATAGCGTCGCATGTCCGGGCCCTGATCGATCGTCATCGCCAGATGGCCGTTGCCGAGCAGCGCGCCCGAGCTGAGACCGGGCTCGAGCTTGGCCTCTTCGTAGCGCGCATAGGCGCGCAGCCGGTCCGGCGCCTGGAAGTCGACAATCAGGAACGACACCGGACCATCGGTCTGGGTCTGCAAAATGAAGCGGCCGTCGAACTTCAGCGACGAGCCGAGCAACGTCGCCAGCACGATCGCTTCGCCGAGCAGCTTAGCGACCGGTACCGGATAGGCGTGCTTGGCGAGCAACTCGTCGAGCGCCGGGCCGAGCTTGGTCAGCCGGCCGCGCAGATCGAGCGGGCCGACTTCGAACGGCAGCACGCTGTCGTCGATCGGCACCGCGGACGGCGCGCGCACGGAGGGCATCTCGGGGGTGGTCGGATTTTGGGCTTGTGAGGTCATGGGCGCTTATCTGGGGGCGAGAGGCGGAGATCGGAAGGGCTGACGGGCGGAAGCGATGAATGGCAGCCCTGTTTTACGGCAGCCTTGCGACGCCGCTTCTTCCTTCTCCTCTTTTGGAGAAGGCGCGGACGCAGCTCACGCCGGATGAGGGGCCGACTGGAGCGCTGTGCCCCGCGGCCCTCTCACCCGGCTTCGCTACGCGAAGCCACCCTCTCCCACGAGGGGAGGGTAAAATTGGGCGCCTCAGAGGGGGGACGGCGGTGAGCGTGTGCTACGCCACCGCGCCGAGGCACCAGGCCAGGATGCCCTTTTGGGCGTGCAGGCGGTTTTCGGCTTCGTCGAACACCACCGACTGCGGGCCGTCGATCACCTCGTCGGTGACCTCTTCGCCGCGATGCGCCGGCAGGCAGTGCATGAAGATCGCGTCCTTGTGGGCGAGCGACATCAGCTTGGCGTTGACCTGATACGGCTTGAGCAAATTGTGGCGATGCTCGCCGTCCTTGTCGCCCATCGACACCCAAGTGTCGGTGACGACGCAATCGGCGCCGCGCACGGCTTCCTCCGGATCGGTGCCGATGGTGATCGCCGCGCCGCTCTGTTTGATCCAGTCGCGCAGCACCTTACTGGGCGAGAGCTGCGGCGGGGTGGCGATGTTGAGCTTGAACTCGAAGCGCTGCGCGGCGTGGGCGAACGACGCCAGCACATTGTTATCGTCGCCGGTCCAGGCGATGGTGCGCCCCTTGATCGGGCCGCGATGCTCCTCGAACGTCATCACGTCGGCCATCACCTGGCACGGATGCGACTTGCGGGTCAGGCCGTTGATCACCGGCACGGTGGCGTTGGCGGCGAGCTCCAGCAGCGCCTCGTGATTGAGGATGCGGATCATGATGATGTCGACGAAGCGCGACAGCACACGCGCGGTGTCGGCGATCGTCTCGCCGCGGCCGAGCTGCATCTCGGCGCCGGTCAGCATGATCGACTCGCCGCCGAGCTGGCGCATGCCGACGTCGAACGACACGCGCGTGCGCGTCGACGGCTTGTCGAAGATCATCGCCAGCGTCTTGCCGGCAAGCGGCTTCTCGCCATCGGCGTTCGCCTTGCGCTTCGCTTTCATGGCGACGGCGGCGGAGAGCATGTTGCGCAGTTCGGAGGTCGGCAGCTCGGTGAGATCGAGGAAGTGCCGCGGCATGTTGTTGCTCATCACACCGCCTCCTTCTGCGCAGCCTGTCCGGCAAGCGTGACGCAGGCGCGCTCCAGTCGCCCGACCGCCTCGTCGAGTTCAGCCTCGTTGACGATCAGCGGCGGCAGCAGGCGCACGACGTTATCGCCGGCGCCGACGCTGAGCAGCTTCTCGGCCCGCAGCGCCGCGATCAGTTCGGGCGACGGCACGACCGCCTTCAGGCCGAGCAGCAATCCCTCGCCGCGGATCTCGCTGACGACGCGCGGATGCCGATCGACGACGCCGGCGAGCTTCTGCTTCAGCAGCAGCGACATCTTCTTGACGTGGTCGAAGAAGCCCGGCTGCAGCATCACATCGAGCACCGCATTGGCGACCGCGACCGCCAGCGGATTGCCACCGAAGGTCGAACCGTGCGCGCCCGGCGCCATGCCCTTCGCGGCTTCGGCAGTCGACAGGCAGGCACCGATCGGAAAGCCGCCGCCGAGCGCTTTGGCCAGCGCCATGATGTCGGGCGCGACGCCGATCCGCTTATAGGCGAACAGCTCGCCGGTGCGGCCCATGCCGGTCTGCACTTCGTCGAACACCAGCAGCAGGCCGTGCGCGTCGCACAGCTCGCGCAGGCCGCGGAAGAACGCGAGCTCCGGTGAACGCACGCCGCCCTCGCCCTGCAGCGGCTCGATCAGGATCGCTGCGGTGTTCGGGCCGATCGCGGCCTTCACCGCGTCGAGGTCGCCGAGCGGAAGCTGGTCGAAACCTTCGAGCGGCTGGCCGTAGCCTTCCAGGTACTTTGCCGAGCCGGTGGCGGCGAGTGTGCCGAGCGTGCGGCCGTGGAACGCACCTTCGAAAGTAATCACCCGGGTCCGCTCGGGCTCGCCCTTGGAGAAGTGATAATGCCGCGCCATCTTCAGCGCGCACTCGACGGCTTCAGCGCCCGAATTGCAGAAGAACACCTTGTCGGCGAAGCTCTGCTCGCAAAGCCGCGCCGCCAGCCGCTCGCCTTCCGGGCTCTTGAACAGGTTGGAGACGTGCCACAGTTTGCTCGCCTGCTGCTGCAGGGCTTCGACCAGATGCGGATGGCAATGGCCGAGCGCGTTGACGGCGACGCCGCTGGTGAAATCCAGATAGCGCTCACCGTCGGTCCCGTGCAGCCAGACGCCCTCTCCGCGCTCGAACGCGACATCCGCTCTGGCGAAAACCGGGAGGAGATGGGACGTTGAAGCGCTCTGAGACATGGCCGATCCGATCGGAAAAAGCGGGCCGCCGGCCGGACGCGTCACGCGCATGACACGAACGCAGTCAGGGACAACGTACCCCGGAAACGAAACGTGCCGCCTTTCCAGGCGGCACGTGGGATTATTCTAGAAGCGTCGAACTCACTGTCAACACGGAGCTTCGGCGAAGTGCTGCCAGAAAGCACCGCTACTGCTGTTTGTTGTGGCTTCGCGGACTCACTCACAGGAGAAGGTGTGGACGCACCGGGTCGGACTCTTGCGCCCGAGTCACGGCATATTGTAGCCTTTTGCCTGTCGGGTACGACATCTCGTGCGCGGTTTGTAATCCATTTCGAGTTCTCGGATGAGGCGTAACGCCGGGGCGGCAAGGGTCGTCCGGCGAGCGCTAAGGGATTCTGACAGCAGAGATTTTGACGACCTCACAGCCGCGGTTCCGCGCCGCCCTTCGGCGCCCGCGGCAGGAAGGGATAGAACTATGACGGCATTGACCTGGACCGACGAGCGCGTCGAGCAGTTGAAGAAATTGTGGGAGGGCGGGCTGTCGGCGAGTCAAATTGCCGCCGAGCTGGGTAACGTCACCCGCAATGCCGTGATCGGCAAGGTCCACCGCCTCGGCCTGTCGGGCCGGGCCAAGAGCCCCACCTCGGCCGCGCCGCGGCCGCGCAAGGCCCGCCCGGTGCAGCAAATGATGAGGGTCACGCGCCCGGTTGCGCGCGGCAACACGGCTTTGGCGCACGCTTTCGAAGTCGAAGCCGAGCCCGATCCGATCGCGTTCGACAACGTGGTTCCGATGAACCAGCGGCTGTCGCTGCTGGAGCTTAACGAAGCTACCTGCCATTGGCCGGTCGGCGATCCGTCGAGCCCGGAATTCTTCTTCTGCGGCGGCAAGTCGCTGCCGGGGCTGCCCTACTGCGCACATCACTCGCGCATCGCCTATCAGCCGGTCGGCGATCGCCGCCGCGCCGCTCCCAAGACCACGCGGTAATCACCGCTCGCGCAGCGCCGCCGCTGCGCCGCGCCCGAAGTTGTCATCGCCCGGCAAGGACCGGGCGCCTGAGCATCCCGGAGCGCCTGTTACTCCCACCAACACTGCAAGATTGGACCCTCCGCTTTCGCGGAGGATGACGGCCAATACGTGGTCGCCCGAAAAATCAGGAGCCCGCACAGCAAGGCTGCGCGGGCTCCGAACTAATCACTGTCGTTAGCAGACGAACGCGGCCCGCGGACTACGACGGGCTGCCTTCAACCTTGGCAAAGCGGTCGTCGAGAGCGTAGCCGGCACCGCGGACGGTGCGGATCGGATCCTGCTCGCGGCCGATATTGAGCAGCTTACGCAGGCGGCCGATGTGCACGTCGACGGTGCGCTCATCGATATAGATGTCGCGCCCCCAGACGCCGTCGAGCAGCTGTTCGCGGCTGAACACCCGGCCCGGATGCTCCAGGAAGAACTCGAGCAAGCGATACTCGGTCGGGCCGAGATCGATCGGCCGGCCGGAACGCGCCACCCGCCGCTTGTCGCGGTCGAGCTCGAGATCGCCATAGGCCAGCACGGTGGCGAGCCGCTCCGGCGCCGCGCGGCGGAGCAGGCCCTTCACCCGCGCCAGCAATTCCGGCACCGAGAACGGTTTGACGATGTAATCGTCGGCACCGGTCGCGAGCCCGCGAACGCGTTCGCTCTCTTCGCCTCGCGCCGTCAGCATGATGATCGGCAGTTGCTTGGTTTCCGGCCGCGCCCGCAGCCGGCGGCACAGCTCGATGCCGGACAGGCCCGGCAACATCCAGTCCAACACCACCAGATCGGGAATGCGCTCTTTCATCCGGGTGTCGGCGTCGTCGCCGCGGGCCACCGTCTCGACCTCGTAGCCCTCGGATTCCAGATTGTATCGCAGCAGCGTCGTCAGCGCTTCCTCGTCTTCAACTACCAGAATGCGCGCAGCCATTATCGTCCTCGTCTCAGTATCGTCTCGATCCGTCCTCTGGCGGCCGGCCCGGCGGGCCGGCGACGACCAGATCGACGTCAGTTGCCGGGCGTCGCGTTGGCGAACGTCGTCATGTCGCCCTTCGGACGCTTATCCATGATCTGCTGACCCTCGATCATGTAGAACACCGTCTCGGCGATGTTGGTGGCATGATCACCGATCCGCTCGATATTCTTGGCGCAGAACATCAGGTGGATGCAGAACGAGATGTTGCGCGGATCTTCCATCATGTAGGTGAGCAGCTCGCGGAACAGCGAGGTGCAGATCGCGTCGACTTCCTCGTCGCCGTTCCACACCACCATCGCGGCCGGCAGATCGTGCGCCGTGTAGGCGTCGAGCACAGCCTTGACCTGCGACTGGACCAGGTCGGTCATGTGTTCAAGGCCACGGATCAGCTTCAGCGGGTGGAATTCGCTGTCGATCGCGTTGACGCGCTTGGCGATGTTCTTCGACAGATCGCCGATCCGCTCCAGATCGGTGGCGACGCGCATCGCGCCGACGATGTCGCGCAGGTCGACCGCCATCGGCTGGCGCCGGGCGATGGTCAGCACCGCGCGCTCTTCGATATTACGCTGCATCTGGTCGATCTCGGCGTCGGCCGCGACCACGCGCGAAGCCAGCGCAATGTCGCGCCGGATCAGCGCGTCGACCGAGTCGACGATCTGGCGCTCGGCCAGCCCGCCCATCTCCGCAACCTGCCGGGTCAGCTCCTGCAAGTCACCGTCGAACGCCTTGGTGGTGTGTTCGAATCCCATATCCGTGCTCCTCGCCCGCCGCGTCAGCCGAACCGGCCGGTGATGTAGTCCTGGGTGCGCCGATCGCTCGGCGAGGTGAAGATCTTGTTGGTCGGGCCGAACTCGATCAGCTCGCCGAGATACATGAAAGCAGTCGATTCCGACACGCGCGCCGCCTGCTGCATGTTATGGGTGACGATCGCGATCGTGTACTGTTCCTTCAGCTCGTCGATCAGCTCCTCGATCTTGGCGGTGGAGATCGGGTCAAGCGCCGAGCACGGCTCGTCGAACAGGATCACTTCGGGCCGTACCGCAATGGTGCGGGCGATGCACAGCCGCTGCTGCTGGCCGCCGGACAGGCTGAGGCCCGAGGCATTCAGCTTGTCCTTGACCTCGTTCCACAGCGCGGCGCCGCGCAGCGCCTTCTCGACCCGCCCGTCCATCTCCGACTTGGAGATCTTCTCGTAGAGGCGGACGCCGAACGCGATGTTCTCGTAGATCGTCATCGGAAACGGCGTCGGCTTCTGGAACACCATGCCGACCCGGGCCCGCAGTAGGTTGAGGTCGAGCTTGGGGTCGAGGATGTTGGCGTTGTCGAGCAGCACCTGCCCTTCGGCGCGCTGACCCGGATACAGATCATACATCCGGTTGAAGATGCGCAGCAGGGTCGACTTGCCGCAGCCCGACGGGCCGATAAAGGCGGTGACCCGGTTGGTGGCGAGCGCGAGATTGATGTGCTTCAGCGCGTGGTTCTGACCGTAGTAGAAATTGAGGTCGCGTACGGTCACCTTGGCTGGGCCGTCCGGCTGGGCGCCGATCGGCGGCATCGCGGACGGAACGCTGGTGGCGATCGAGATCTCAGTCATTTCGTGGTCCTCTCGGCGCCGATGATGCGCGCGCCAATGTTCAGGGCAAGCACGGTCAGGGTGATCAACAGCGCGCCGCTCCAGGCGAGCTGCTTCCAGTAGGCGTATGGGCTCTGGACGAAGTTGTTGATGGTCACCGGGAGGTTGGCCATCGTCTTGGTCAGATCCAGGCTGAAGAACTGGTTGCTCAGCGCGGTGAACAGCAGCGGCGCGGTCTCGCCGGCGACGCGGGCGGTCGCCAGCAGGATGCCGGTGATCAGGCCGGCGCGAGCCGCCCGGTAGGCGATGCGCCGGATCACCAGCGAGCGCGGCAGGCCGAGCGCCGAGGCGGCTTCACGCAGCGAGCTCGGCACCAGCAGCAGCATGTCCTCGGTGGTGCGCACCACCACCGGGATCACGATCACCGCCAGCGCCAGCGCGCCGGCAAGCGCCGAGAACCGGCCCATCGTCACCACCACCGCGCCATAGATGAACAGGCCGATGATGATCGACGGCGCGCTGAGCAGGATGTCGTTGATGAAACGGATCACCGAGGTCAGCTTGTCGTACTTGCCGTACTCGGCGAGGTATGTGCCGGCGAACAGCCCGAGCGGCGCGCCGATGCCGACGCCGAGGATCGTCATGAAGATCGAGCCGACGATGGCATTGAGCAGACCGCCGGTGGTCGAGCCGGGCGGCGGCGTGTTCTGGGTGAACACTTCGAAGTTGAGGCCGGCAAGGCCGTTCCAGAACAGCGTGAACAGGATCAGCGCCAGCCAGGTGACGCCGAACAGCGCCGCCGCCGAGCACAAGACCTTGATCACCAGATCGTTGCGATGACGCCGCTTGTAGATCGGATTGTCGAGATGGATCGGCGACATCTTACTTGCCCGCCTTGAGTTCGAGCCGCAGCAGCAGCAGCCGGGCGGCCGCCAGCACCAGGAAGGTCAGAATGAACAGCAACAGGCCGAGCAGGATCAGGCCGGACTGATGCAGGCCGTCGCTCTCGGCGAATTCGGAGGCGATCGCCGCCGAGATCGTGGTGCCGGGCGAGAAGATCGAGCCGGTGATCCGGAACGAGTTGCCGATGATGAAGGTGACCGCCATCGTCTCGCCGAGCGCGCGGCCGAGCGCCAGCATCACGCCGCCGATCACGCCGACACGGGTATAGGGGATCACCACGCTGCGGACGACTTCCCAGGTGGTGCAACCGACGCCGTAGGCGGCTTCCTTCAGCACAGGCGGCACGGTCTTGAACACGTCGACCGAGATCGCGGTGATGAACGGCAGCACCATGATGGCGAGGATCAGCGAGGCGTTGAACAGGCTGAGGTAGGACGGCGGCCCGGCAAAGATATCGCCCAGCACCGGCACACCTTCGAACAGCGCGATCATCGCCGGCTGGAAGTGATAGGCCAGGAACGGGCCGAGCACGAAGAAGCCCCACATGCCGTAGATGATCGACGGGATGCCGGCGAGCAGCTCGATGGCGAGGCCGATCGGACGGCGCAGCCACGTCGGGCACAGTTCGGTGAGGAAGATCGCGATGCCGAGGCCGACCGGGATCGCGATCATCATCGCGATCAGCGACGTCACCAGCGTGCCGTAGATCGGACCGAGCGCGCCGAGGATCGGCGGATCGTTGGCCGGCGCCCAGCGCGAGGTGGTGAGAAACGAGAAGCCGAACTCGCGGATCGCAGGCCAGGCGCCGACGATCAGCGAGATGATGATGCCGCCGAGGATCAGCAGCACCGAAATCGCGCAGGCGCGCGTCGTCCAGTAGAAGGTCTTATCGCCGAGCTTGAAGGCGCTCAGGGCCTTGGCCCGATCGTAAGGTCCGGCAGCCGCTTGCAACCCGGTCGTATCAACCGCCATGTCCGCCACGCTAACTCTCCTCATGCCTTCTGCAGGGCCCGAAACCGCGCCGCGCGGCTGGAGATCTGAATTGAAAACCGGATGCGCGATCGAAGGTCGCGCCAGCACCGACTGCGGTGCAAAGCCGGAGCCCGAGAGATGCGCGCCTCGGAGTCCGTCGTTCGCGTGAACGTCTTGCTGCGACCCGGACGGAGCCGGATCGCAGCTTCGACATTCAGACTATCAGCTCTTGATGTCCGCGGCCCAGGTCTTCTCGATCAGCTTGACGACCGGTTCCGGCATCGGGATGTAGTCGAGCTCTTCGGCAGCCTTGCCGCCCTTCTCGAACGCCCACTTGAAGAACTTCACGGCTTCGCTGGAAGCCGCCTTGTCGACCGGCTCCTTGTGCATCAGGATGAAGGTCGCGGCGGTGATCGGCCACGAGGCTTCGCCCGGCTGGTTGGTCAGGATCAGGTAGTAGCCCGGAGCCTTGGCCCAATCGGCATTCGCCGCGGCAGCCTGGAACGCCGCAATCGTCGGCTGAACGGTCTTGCCAGCGCTGTTCACCAGGCCGGTGTAGGTCAGCTTGTTCTGCTTGGCGTAGGCGTATTCGACGTAGCCGATCGAATTCTTGGTCTGACCGACGTTGCCGGCAACGCCTTCGTTGCCCTTGGCGCCGACGCCGACCGGCCACTCGACCGCGGTGCCCGAACCAACCTTGGTCTTCCAGTCAGCGCTGACCTTGGACAGGTAGTCGGTGAAGTTGAAGGTGGTGCCCGAACCGTCGGAGCGACGAACCACGGTGATCGCGTCGCTCGGCAGGCTGACCTTCGGGTTCAGCTTCTTGATCGCCGGGTCGTCCCACTTGGTGATCTTGCCGATGTAGATGTTGGCCAGGGTCTCACCGTCGAGCACCATCTCGCCCGGCTTCACGCCTTCGAGGTTCACGACCGGCACGATGGCGCCCATCACCATCGGCCACTGCACCAGGCCTTCCTTCTCGAGCTGCTCCGGCTTCAACGGCGCGTCGGTTGCGCCGAACGTCACGGTCTTGGCAATGATCTGCTTGATGCCGGCGCCCGAACCGATCGACTGGTAGTTCAGACCGTTGCCGGTGTCCTTCTTATAGGTGTCCGCCCACTTCGAGTAGACCGGGTACGGGAAGGTGGCGCCAGCGCCCGTGATGTCGGCGGCGAAGGCCGAGGTCGACGCCGCAACCATACCTGCCGCGACGATTGCCTTGATGAAATTCATGGGGAAGGTCTCCATCTGTAAGCGAAGCGCTCAACGCGCCCGACTGCGCTTACCCCGCCCGTCTACGAGCGGTCGGTTGACCTTTTATGAGGGTTTGATGACAGTCATGTGACTGACTCAAGCCTTTGAAATTCAAAGATTATTCAACTCAGACCTGGGGCTTTCCCTGAGGGAAGCAGACGGTGAAAGTCGCGCCCTTTTTCAGCACGCTTTCGATCAAAAGACGGCCGCGATGACGGTTAACAATATGTTTCACCAGCGATAATCCTAACCCGGTACCACCTTGAGAGCGGCTGTCGCCAACGTCCACCCGGTAGAACCGCTCGGTCAGTCGGGGCAAATGCTCGGGCGCGATGCCAGGGCCGAAATCGCGCACCAGCGCGCGATATTCCGGCACCCCGTCGCCCGACACCGCAGCCACCACCGAGACCACGACGCGGCCGCCGGAGGCGCCATATTTCAGCGCGTTCTCGATCAGGTTTTCGAACAGCCGCAGCAGCTCTTCGCGGTCGCCGGCGATGGTCGCGGCATCCTCCGGCAGCTCCAGCTCGATCACCACCTGGCGTTCCTTGGCCAGCGGCTCGAGGCCGTCGGTGACCTGCTTGATCAGCGGCTTCAGGTCGATCATCGCATCGGGACGAACATGCGCGCTGAGCTCGACCCGCGACAACGACAGCAGGTCGTCGATCAGCCGCGCCATCCGGGTCGCCTGGGCGTGCATGATGCCGAGGAAACGCTCGCGCGCCTTCGGATCATCGCGGGCCTGGCCCTGCAGCGTATCGATAAAGCCGGACAAGGCCGCGAGCGGCGTGCGAAGTTCGTGGCTGGCGTTAGCGACGAAATCGGCCCGCATCTCCTCGACCCGGCGCAGCGGTGTCAGGTCGTGGAACGTCATCAGCATGCACTGATCGGTGCCGCCGAACGCGGTCGGCACCTGCACCGGCGCGATGATCAGTTCGAGCCAGCGCTCGATCGAACCGTGGTCGAGATAGGTGACGCGGCGCGGCTCTGAGGTCGCGATCGCCTCGCGCAGCGCGGTGACGATCTCGGGGCTGCGCAGCGCGAACTGCGCCAGTTCCCGAACCCGCAGAGCCGGAGCGAGCTGTGCGGCAGCGGCATTGAGGTGAATGACGCGGCCGGCACGATCGAGCAGCACCGCCGGATCGGGCATGCCGCCGACGATGGCACGCACCACCGGCATTTCCACCGGGCTGACACCGAGCGCGTCGTCGAGCGCGTTGGAACCGTCATGCAGGCGCCACGGCACCAGCGCGGCTGCGACCAGACAGGCGAAAGCCGCGATCGCCGGCCCAATCGCCAACTGGGCGAAGAGAACCAAGGCGGAGAGCGCAAGCGCGGCGGCGATCAGGATGATTGCGGCGTGACGAAGCCGGTCGGACCAATGCGTCAGCAGCGATGTCGAGGACGGCGGGGCAGCGAGCACAAGTTCGCGGACCGGGCGGGCTTGCTCGTCGGGCGCGGGTGCGGTGGTCATGGCTCAACCTGGTGAGGGATCTCCGCGCACCGGTTTCGGCTTCAGCGCTTCGGCCAGCGGAGGAACCCGCTTCAGCCGCGCACCGAGCACGATCTCCCGGACCGCAAGCACGAGGACCGATATCACGAACGGCACGATGTAGTACAGCAGGCGGAACAGCAGCATGCCGGCAAGCAGCTCTTCCTTGTCCATCTGCCACAGCCCGACCAGCATCGCGGCGTCGAACACGCCGAGCCCGCCGGGCGAATGGCTGGCGAAGCCGAGCAGCGTCGCCGACACGAAGATCACCGCAACCACGACGAATCCGACATTGGGCTCGTCGGGTGTCAGCACGTACATCGCGAGCGCGCAGAAGCCGAGATCGACGATGCCGATCGCGATCTGAAGCAGCGTCAGCTTGCCGCCGGGCAGCGTTACCGTCCAACTGCCGCGCCCGACGCAGCGCGGCTTGAACGACACCCACGCGACATAGACCATCAGGCCGGCGAGGATCAGCAGCGCCAGCACGCGGTTGACCGCCGGCGGCAACAGGTCGACCGCGGACGCCGCCTCGGGATGATAAGCGACGCCCAGCCCGAGCACCGCCGCGTTGCCGAGCCAGAACGTCAGGCCGGCCAGGAAGCAGACCTTGGCGACGTCGATCGCGTCCAGTCCCCAGGCCGAGTAGATCCGGTAGCGCACCGCGCCGCCGGTCAGCGCGCTGGCGCCGACATTGTGGCCGATGGAATAGCTGGTGAAGGCGGCGAGTGCGTTGACCCGATAAGGCACGTCGTCGCGACCGATCGCATGAACGGCGAACAGATCGTAGAACGTCAGGGTGAAATAGCCGGCGGCGACGAATAATGCGGCGAGCGCAATCGAGGTCGGCTCGGTCTGGCCCATCGCGTCGAGCACGCGATCGTGGTCGATGCCGCGCAGGATGTGGTACAGAACGTAGCAAGCGGCCGCGATGACCGCGATGCTGACCGCAACACCGAGTTTGTGCAGGATTTGCTTCTCGCGCAGAACTTCGATCGTTCTGCGTATTGCGATCCGCATCGAGACCTCGAATCCCCTTCGCCCGCGTTCTACCCCTGATATTCCGGCCCTGTCGCCGAGCTTCGGCCGGCCGCAGGTCGTTGGTAGCGTGTTTTCCAGCCAAGTGGAATTCGGTCAACGCCGCAAGACGGTTCGCGACGCTTCAAATCCGCTTCAGCCGGCCGGCTGCGCTTCGCATTATTGGGATTTCGTTGCAGCGCGGGACCTATCGTCGCAGCGTTCGGTCGATGCCGGCCGAAAGCTGCCGTCAGGGCCGCTGCGATTGCCGCGCGACCACCCAGTAGCGGAGCCATGAACCGATGGCACACCCGATCAGATAGGCGGCCACCATGACGAGGAAAAGGTCGAGCCAGTAGCCGGCCCGGCCGGGAACCAGACGGGCGAGCGACAGCCCGACCAGCACCGCTGCGACGCCGGCGATGCCGAGCCCGGCATTGCGCGAGAAGCTCGGGCCGCGATGCACCACCGAGATCCAGCCCACCGCGAAGCCGAGCAGCAGCGAACCGACCAGCCAGCCCCAGAAGAAATCCACCAAAGCCACCATGCGTCACCTGACCACGAAATCGATCCGGCGATTCTTCGCCTTGCCAGCGTCGGTGTCGTTGCCGGCGACGGGGATCTTGCTGCCGTAGCCGAATGCCTGGAGACGCTCCGGCGACAGGCCGGCCCGCACCATATAGTCGACCACCTCGCGGGCACGCTTTTCCGACAACGACTGGTTGAACGCGGGGTCACCGTCGCTGTCGGTGTGGCCAGCGACTTCGATCTTGGCGTTCGGGCAGCGCATCGCGGTTTCGATCAGCCGATCGAGCAGCGCGGCGGAATCCTTGTCGATGCTGGCGCTGGCGGATTCGAACTGGATGGTGGCCTTGGCCAGCAGCCCGTTGAACAATTGCTGGCACACCGAGGCGTCGACCGGCGCGGCGGCTGGCTTGACCGACAGATCGGCCTTCACGGTCCAGCCTTGCGGCAGCTCCTTGTTCAGACCGCCGCGGATCTGGTTGGCGGCGACCTCGTAAAGCGCGTCGCCGGACAGATGAACCTCTCGGTCCGACAGTACCAGGGTGCCGGTCGACAGCCGCGACAACGCGCCAAGCGCCGGCGTTGCGGCTTCGAGGAAGCCCTTCGGGGCGCCGACGCTCGCCTTGAGGTTGTCGACCACCTTTTCGTTGAAGAACTTGCGGCCAGTGGCTGCGGCCAGCGCCGCATGGACATTGTTGTCCGGCACATATCCGTCGAGCGTGACCTGCCCGGCGACCGGGTCCTTGTAGGCTCGGAACACGTAAGGCGGCGCCTCGATATCGTTTTCGCCAACGGTGTAGCCGTCGGGAAGGGTGCGCAGCGCTGCGGCGATCGATTCACGGCCGCCGAGATCCTTGGCCATGCCCTTCAGGGCAACCTGGGTGCCGGTGAGGGTGATCTTGCCCTGCTTCAACTTGGCGATCTGGTCGATCAGCAGCATCGCGGCGGCGTCGAACCGTTGCGGCGCGCCGCGCGCCAGCGCCATCCGGTCGACCACTTCGGTGCCGTTCACCGCCGCCCGCGCGCCGTCGGCCAGCCGGGTGCGGCTCGCCGGCAGAGGCGCGCTGCCGGTCAGGGTCACGCGGACGACATCGCGCTCAATTGACCAGACATAAGGAGAGGCTTCCGGTACCAGCTTGGTCCGGTCGTTCACCAAACGGAGGCCCGGCACAGCCTCGACCGCGGACACCGCGGCGCGGCGCCCTTCTTCGGAGAACGCCTCGGCGGTCAGCGTGATGTCGCGGCCCGCTGCGGTGATCTTCGTTTTGTCGAGGACGGTGTCCTTGAGCACGGCCGTGGCGCGAGCGCCAAGATCGGCTTCCACGGCCGGCATCGTCGCCCAAGCGGCGATAGCCCAGAGGATAACCAACGGAATGGCGCCGGGCCACCATTTACCGCTGGAGCTGTAAAGTCCGCGCATTCCGCTTCCCGTGGATCAGAAGCAGAGAGAAATCAAACCGTTGGAGGGCTGTCAAACGCAATTCAAGGAAACAGCAACCAAAGTTGCGCTTCCCATAACCGTTTCTTCAACCGTCGGCGCCTAGCATCGTGCAGAAATTGAGCGGCCGCTATTCGATGAAGCATTTTCGCCACAATATTATCCGCGCCGGGCTCGAAGCTCTTTATTACACCGGCGCGCATCGGGTGCTGCGCCCGATCTTTTCCGGAATCGGCACGATTTTCATGCTGCACAGCGTGCGGCCGGCTCGCGACGATTCGTTTCAGCCCAATCGCCATCTCGAGGTCACGCCGGACTTCCTGCGCGCCACGCTGCGGCATTTGCGGGAGCTTGGGATCGATCTCGTCCCGATGGACGAGTTGCACCGGCGGCTGCGTGCGCGCGACTTCAGCCGGCGCTTCGCCTGCATCACGCTGGATGACGGCTATCGCGACAATCGCGATTTCGCCCTGCCGGTGTTCGAGGAATTCGGTGCACCGTTCACGGTGTTCGTCACCAGCGACTTTGCCGAGGGCACCGGCCGGCTGTGGTGGGTGACGTTGGAGCGGCTGATCGCCGCCCAGAGCCGGCTCGATGTGTCGATCGGGGGCCAGGAGTTGCGCCTCGACATTGCGACGCCCGAAGCCAAGCAGGCGGCATTTGACCGGCTGCACGATCTGCTGCGCAGCCTGCCGAACGGTGGCGATCTCGATGCGGCGATGACGGCGCTGTGCCTGCGGTATGGCGTCGATGAGACTGCCGCCGCGCGCGAATTGTGCCTGCCATGGAATGAACTGCGCAGCTTCGCCGCGCACCCGCTGGTGACGATCGGGGCGCACGGCATCACCCATTGCATGCTGCGCCGGCAGACCGAACTGGTCGCCGCGCACGAACTCACCGGCAGCCGCGCCCGGATCCAGGACGAACTGCAACGACCCGTCGACCATCTCGCCTATCCGTATGGCGACAGGGCTTCGGCAGGCCCGCGCGAATTCGCGATCGCACAGGCGGTCGGCTACAAGACCGCGGTGACGACGCGCCCCGGCATGATGTTCGCCGATTGCGCCGATCACCTCACCGCGCTGCCGCGGATCTCGCTCAACGGTCACTACCAGGACGACAGGCTGTTGCCGGTGCTGACTTCCGGGGCCGCGACCGCGATGTGGAACGGCTTCCGCCGTGTCGCTGCGGCGTGATTTCTTGACTCACCTCCCTGGCCGCCTCAAACAGACGGCCAAAGCCCCGAGGGAGATGTCATGTTCAAGGATCTGTTTTCGCTGCAAGGCCGCGTCGCTCTGGTGACCGGCGGCTCGCGCGGCATCGGCAAGATGATCGCGGCTGGCTTTCTCGCCTACGGCGCGACGCGCGTTTACATCACCGCGCGCAAAGCAGCGGCCTGTCAGGCCACCGCGGACGAACTCACCGAAATGTATCCCGGCGAGTGCGTCGCGCTGCCGATCGACATCTCGACCATGGCGGGCATCGATATGCTGGCCGCCGAGATCAAGCGCCGCGAGAGCTCGCTCGACATCCTGGTCAACAACGCCGGCGCCGCCTGGGCGGCCGACTTCGACGAATTCCCGGAGAGCGGCTGGGACAAGGTGATGGACCTCAACGTCAAGACGCCGTTCTTCCTGACCAAGGCGCTGGCGCCGCTGCTGCGCGCCGCCGCGAGCGCCGAACAGCCCGGCAAGGTGATCAACATCGCCTCGATCGACGGCATCTTCGTCAATCCGCTCGAGACCTATCCCTACGCGGCGTCGAAGGCCGGCCTGATCCACCTCACCCGCCGGCTGGCTGTGAGGCTGATCAAGGACCACATCGTCGTCACCGCGATCGCGCCGGGACCGTTCGCCTCCGACATGAACAAGGCGGCGCGTGACGAATCCGACGCGGTCGCCAAGCGCGTCCCTGCGGGCCGGATCGGCACCGACGAGGACATGGCCGGCACCGCCGTGTTCCTCGCCTCGCGCGCCGGCGACTACGTGGTCGGCTCGACCGTGACGGTCGACGGCGGCGTTGCCTTCGCCAACCCTGGCATCAAGGGCGACGGCTGGGCGTAAAGCCGCCGCGCTTCGGTCTTCCGCTCAGAGCGCGGGAAGCCACACCTCCCGGGTCATGAATTGCCTACCGCGCAGCCCGCGCTCCCAAAGCGCGCGGGCTGCGGTTTTGCGTCCCACCTGACGAAATTTGCCTTGAATTATAATGCATCGAACGGCATCCGTTCGATTGCTGGCGATTTTGGCCAGCACTATCATTCTCCAAACAGATGTGAACGGACCGAGATGGCCGAGCCAGACGATACCGACGCGAGCTTTCTGCTCGACCTCGGCCGCCATGTCCGCACCATGCGCGGGCGGCGCGGCATGTCGCGCAAGGTGCTGGCCAAGGTCTCCGGCATCTCGGAGCGCTACATCGCCCAGCTCGAAAGCGGCAAAGGCAACGTATCGATCATGCTGCTGCGCCGGATCTCCGAAGCGCTGGCGACGCCGCTCGAAGACCTGCTGCCGTCCAACGAGTCGTCGGCCGACTGGCCGGTGATCCGCGATCTGGTGCGGCGCGCCACCCCCGTGCAGATCGCGCATGCCAAGGACGTCTTGTCAGGCCTCGGCCGCTACGGCGGCAGCCTGGAGCGGGAGGCGACCTTCCACGGCATCGCGCTGATCGGCCTGCGCGGCGCCGGCAAGTCGACGCTCGGCAAGATGCTGGCCGACAGCATCGGCTGGAGCTTCGTCGAACTGAACCGCGAAATCGAACGCCAGAACGGCCTGTCGGTATCCGAGATCATCGCGCTCTACGGCCAGGAGGGCTTCCGCCGGATGGAGCAGACCGCGCTGTCGCGGCTGCTCGCCCGCAAGGAGCCGATCGTGCTGGCGACCGGCGGCGGCATCGTCTCCGAGCCGATCACCTTCGATCAGATCCTGACCTCGTTCTACACGATCTGGCTGAAGGCCGAGCCGGAGGAGCACATGGCGCGGGTCCGCGGCCAGGGAGACCTGCGGCCGATGGCCGACGACCGCGCCGCGATGCAGGAGCTGCGCACCATCCTGCAAAGCCGCGAGCCACTGTATGCCCGCGCCGCCGGCGTACTCGACACCGCCGGACTGTCGGTCGAAGCCGCCGCGCAGAAGCTGGTCGCGATGGTGTCACCAGTGCTGAGCCGCGATGCAGGCGCGTTCGGCCTGCGCGAGGCGGCGCCGTAAAAGCCGTTACGGCTTAGTGCGTTCAAACTGCCGCAGCAGCTTGTTGCCGCGCTCGACCGCCGCGTCCATCGCCTCTTTCGCCGGCTTATCGCCCCGCACCGCGTGTTCGATCTCGTCTTCGATCGCCGCCCGCACCAGCACGAACGAGCCGAGCCGCAGCCCGCGCGAATTCTCGGTCGGCGGCTTCAGCGTGATCTGTTCGATCGAGATCGCCGTGCCGGGATTGCGGTCGTAGAAGCCCTGGGCGCGGGTGAGATCGTAGGCCGCCTTGGTGATCGGCAGGTAGCCGGTGTGCTGATGCCAGGCCGCCTGAACTTCCGGCTTCGACAGGTAAGCGAAGAACTTGGCGGCGCCTTTGTATTCGCCCGCCGAATGGCCGCGGAGCACCCATAGTGTGGCACCGCCGATGATGGTGTTCTGCGGCGCGCCGGCGATGTCCGGCCAATACGGCAGCCGGCCGTAACCGACATCGAACTTGGCATTGGCAAGAATGTCGGCGCGGGTCGCCGAAGAGCCAATGAAGATGCCGCAATCGCCCTGCTGGAAGCGCGGTTCGGCCGCGGTGGCGCGGCCGCCGTAATCGAAGGTCTTGGTCTTCTGCCAATCGGCAAGCTGCGCGATATGGCGCACCACCGCCGGATTGTTGAACACCAGTTCGGCATCCAGCCCGCCCAGCCCGTTCGACTGGGTCGCCAGCGGCAGGTTGTGATAGGCGGAGAAGTTCTCGATATGCACCCAGGACGGCCACGAGGTGGTGAAGCCGCACGCTGCGCCGGCGTCAATTAGCCGCTTCGCCATCGTCCCGACTTCCGGCCAAGTCGTCGGCGGCACCTCCGGATCGAGCCCAGCGCGACGAAACAGCGTCTTGTTGTAGTACAGAATTGGTGTCGACGCGTTGAACGGAAACGACAGCATGTTGCCGCTAAGATCGGTGTAGTACCCGGTGACGGCCGGCAGATAGTCGGCCGGCGAGAACACCTCGCTCTCGTCGCGCATCAGCTCGTACACCGGATAGACCGCGCCCTTGGCCGCCATCATGGTGGCGGTGGCGATCTCGTTGACCTGCACGATCGCCGGCTGGCTGGAGGAGCGGAACGCGAAAATCGCCGCGGTGACGGTCTGGGTGTAATTGCCCTTGTAGGTCGGGACCACGCGGTAATCGGATTGCGACGCATTGAAATCCGCCGCCAGTTTCTCAAGCTGCCGGCCGAGCTCACCGGACATCGCATGCCACCAGGCAATTTCGGTGGCGGCGCCAGCGGGGGCGATACCAGCGGTGGCGCAAACCAGCACGGCGGCGGCGATCTGCGCGAGTCTTCCCAAAATTCCGGCCATCGCCTGATGCGCTCACTCCCGATAGCCATCGCCCAGGCTGATCTGCTAGCTTGGTGGGACTTCTCCGGTCCCTGCGACCGGCACCAACTGTATGGGATTGAACTTGCCGCTGTCCAGCCGAGCCGAGGTCCCTGACGCCAACCCTGCGCGCGACGCCGCAGCGGACGCACTTGGCCGTGAAATTATCCGGCGTGAGGTCGACTGAGTTGGATCCGGTCACCCCGCAGCCCGCTGATACCGAGCCACGGCCGGACCGGCGCGGCCGCACCGGTCTCGTCGGCCTGGTGCGCGCGGTGCCGATCCGCTGGCGCATTCTGTCCATCGCGGCACTGAATTCACTGGTCGTGCTGGTGCTGGTGAGCCTGATCTGGAGCGGCGCGCGGGTGCTGCGCACCGCCTGGGACGACGTCCGTCAGGTGCGCGAGTCCGACAAGATCCTGGCGCTGCTGGAAAGCGAGACCGGCCGACTGCAGAACCTGATCCATCGCTACATCAATCAGCCGAGCCCAGATCTGTTCGCCGAGATCCTGCTGCTGCGCGAAGCGGTGCTGGGAACGTTGACGAACCGCGCCTCCACCGATCCGATGCTGTCGGGCTCGGTCGAGGAGCTGGAGCGCGCCACCGAGCGCTTCCTCGGCGGCTTCGGCGACCTGCGGGCGCTGCAGACCACCATCAAGTCCACCTACGAAAACCAGGTGCAGGCGCCGGCCCGCGATATCGCTGCGCTGTTTGCGGTGATCGGCGGCGCCACCGGGCAGCGCGACGCGCTGATCCTGCCACCGCTCGGCCGCGCCCGCGAGGCCTTCACCGCGATGCTGGTGGCGGCCAATTCCTACTATCTGTCGCTGTCACAGCAGGCTGCCGAAGAGGCGCAGCAGAACACCGAGACCATCGAGCGCACCATTCCGGTGATGAGCAGTCTCGCCGACAACGATCTGCAAAAGATGGCGCTGGAGAAGCTGAAGCTGCGCACCACGGCGCTGCGCGACGGCCTGCAGGAATTGACCGACCAGCTCGCCAAGCGCAGCGATCTGTTGCGCAACTCGATCGACGCCAGCCAGGCCGCCACCATCGCGGCGATCGACGCACTATCGGTGAAGATGCGCCAGCGCGAGCAGAAGGCGCAGGAGACGTTCGATCGCACCCTCACCGGCATTTCGCGCAAGGTGCTGTCGATCGCGCTGATCTTCCTCGGAATCATCATGACGGCCGGCATCATCATCGCGCTGAGCATCCGCCTGCCGTTGCAGCAGATCCTGTCGTCGATGCACGCCATCACCTCGGGTAATTACGATCGCCGCGTCGCCGGCACCGAGGCCAAGGACGAGATCGGCGCGATGGCCCGCGCGGTCGAAGTCTTCCGCGAAAACGCGATCGACAAACGCAAGGCCGAGAACGATCTGCGGGAGTCGAAGGAGAAAGCCGAGAGCGCGCTGCTCGAACTGAAGACCGCGCAGCAGAATTTGATCGACGCCGAACGGCTGGCGGCGCTCGGCAGTCTGGTGGCCGGCGTTGCCCACGAGGTCAACAATCCGATCGGCATCAGCCTGACGGTGGCGTCGAGCTTCACCCGCCGCGCCACCACCTTCGAAGCCGAGCTGAAGGGCGATACGCCGCTGCGCCGTTCGCAGCTCGACGAATTCGTCCGCAGTACGCGTGACGCCGCCCAGCAGCTCGTCGGCAATCTGCAACGCGCCGCCGAACTGATCCAATCCTTCAAGCAGGTAGCGGTCGACCGCTCGCATGCCGAACGCCGGCAATTCAACCTGCACGAGGCGACCGACCAGATCGTCGCCAGCCTGAAGCCGGTGCTGAAACGCGCGCCGATCCAGCTCGACATCGACGTGCCGGAGAGCTTGGTGATCGACGGCTACCCCGGCGCCTACGGGCAGATCCTGACCAACCTTTTTCTGAACGCCGCCAACCACGCCTTCACCGACGGGCGAGCCGGAACGATCACCATCACGGCGCGGCCGCGCGGCAACGATGACGTCGAGATCATCTTCGCCGACGACGGCGCCGGCATGACGCCGGACGTGCAGCGCCAGGCCTTCGACCCGTTCTTCACCACCCGCCGCAATGAGGGCGGCACCGGGCTCGGCCTGCACATCGTTTACAATCTGGTGACCCAGCAGCTCGGCGGCCGCATGATGCTGGAATCAAGACTAGGACAAGGCACGACTTTTCGCATTATCATGCCGAAAACCGCCACCGGTGGAACGGCATCCGCCGCCCCACCCATCGACGGAAACCTGCAATGGCCGACCAGGACGATATCCTCGAGCTGATCGAAGACACGGATTCGACGCCGGAGGTATCGGGCGCACGGAAATGGAAGATCGCGGTGATCGACGACGACACCGCGGTCCACGACGGCACCCGCTTTGCGCTGAGCGACTACAGCCTCAACAATCAGGGGTTGGAGATCCTGTCGGCCTATTCGGGCGCCGAAGGCCGCGAACTGATGCGGGCCCACCCCGATATCGCCGCGGTGCTGCTCGACGTCATCATGGAGACCGACGCCGCCGGCCTCGACCTGGTGGAGTTCATCCGCAACGATCTGAAGAACGAGACCGTACGGATCATCCTGCGCACCGGCCAGCCAGGCCAGGCGCCCGAGCGCCGCGTCATCGTCGACTACGACATCAACGACTACAAGGCCAAGACCGAGCTCACCGCCGACAAGCTGTTCACCTCGCTGACCGCGGCGCTGCGCAGCTATCAGCAGCTCGAACGGATGGTGCAGACCCGGCGCGGCCTCGAAATCATCATCGACGCCGCCTCGACGCTGTACGACTTCAAATCGATGCAGCGACTCGCCGAAGGCGTGCTGACCCAGCTCGCCTCGCTGCTCAATGTCGATTGCGCCGGTATCTTGGTCTTACGCGACGCCGGCGACGAACTGGCGGTTCTAGCCGGCTCGGGCTGCTACAGCCGCTTCATCGGCACCACAGGCCACAGCAATTCGCTCGACCCGGACCTTCGTCAGATGGTCGAGGAAGCGTTCCGGCGGCGGAAGCACGAGTTCGCCGACCATCGCACTGTGCTGTATATCCGGACCGGAAGCGGCCGCGAGGTGGTGGTACTGCTGCAGGCCGAGCGCGAACTGTCGGACACCGACCGTTCGCTGGTCGAGATCTTCGGCAGCCGGCTGTCGATCGCCTTCGACAATGTCATCCTGTATCGGCAGCTGCACGAGGCCAACACCCAGCTCGAAGAGCGGGTGGCTCAGCGCACCCGGGCGCTGACCCAGGCCAACCGCCGGCTGTCGACGCAGTGGCTGCGGCTGCAGCGCGCCAATGCGTTCAAGAACGAGATCCTCGGTACCGTCGCCCACGACCTGAAGAACCCGCTCGGCGTCATCCTCGGCCGCACCGAGATGCTGACCGAGCTGATCGGCGCCGAATCCTCCAAGGACCATGTCATCGCTCAGGTCGATCATATCCGCGACGCCACACGGCGGCTGACGCTGATGGTCGATCATCTGATTTCCGACGCGATGGCGGATGCGTTCGACATCTCGATCCGGCGCGAGGCGGTCGACATCGCCGCGCTGGTCGGCGAGGTCGCCGAGGCCAACCGGCCGATGGCGCAGAACAAGCAGCAGGTGATTTCGGTGTCCACGCCGGAGGCCTGCTCGACGATGTGCGATTCCGACCGGATGCGCGAGGCGATCGACAATCTGGTCAGCAACGCCATCAAATACAGCCCGATCGGCGGCAACATCGCGCTGCAGGTCGACGGTGATGGCGACAGCACCATGATCCGCGTTACCGATGAGGGCGCCGGGCTGTCGCCGGAAGACCTGAGCCGACTGTTCGGGCGCTTCCAGCGGCTGTCCGCCAAGCCGACCGCGGGCGAAAGCTCGACCGGCCTCGGGCTGTCGATCGTCAAGAAGATCGTCGACATGCACGGCGGCGAGATCATCGCCGAGAGCCCCGGCCCCGGTCAGGGCGCGACCTTCACCATCATTCTGCCCGCAGCGCCGGTGTCATGAGCCAGAACCCGCACATCATCGTCGTCGACGACGAAGCCCCGGCCCGCGAGATGGTCGGCGACTATCTCAAGATGCACGGCTTCGCCGTCACCCTGTGCGATGGCGGCAAGAGCCTGCGCGCCGAGATTGCCACCAAGCTTCCGGACCTGGTGGTGCTGGACCTCAACATGCCGGAAGAGGACGGGCTGTCGATCATCCGCGACCTCAAGGCCAAGTCCAACGTCCCGGTGATCATGCTGACCGCGACCGCCAGCCCGATCGACCGCGTGGTCGGCCTCGAACTCGGCGCCGACGATTACGTCGCCAAACCCTGCGAGCTGCGCGAATTGATGGCGCGCATTCGTTCGGTGCTGCGCCGCGCGGCGCCGCCGAAGCCCGTTGCCGCAGAGCCTGCAAGCGCTGCCAAGGCCGACAACGCCCAGCTGGTGCGGTTCGGCACCAAATGGCTCGACCTCGAAGCCCAGGCGCTGCGCGACGACGACGGCAATGAGCATCCGTTGACGGCATCTGAATTCGGCCTGCTGAAGGTGTTCGCGGCCAATCCGAAACGGGTGCTGTCGCGCGAGCGGCTGCTGGAGCTGGCGAACGCACGCGACGCTGAGGCCTTCGACCGCGCGGTCGATCTCCGCATCATGCGGATCCGCCGCAAGATCGAGCCGGACCCGACAAAGCCGGCCGTAATTCGGACAATTCGCGGCGGCGGCTATTTGTTCTCGCCGGCCAGCGACCGCGCCTGAGCTGCCGGGCCGCCGGTATCGCTGGCTGCCGCCCCTGATTTCCTTCGCTTTTTCGGCCGAGTGTTTCATCGCGGCTCTGGCGACGAAACACTTCGATTTCGCCACGAAACCATTTTCCCCTCCGGCGCAGACCTCCTGAAACGGTAGCTGGCTAGTAGTTCTCCCAACACGCCGCGGGGGAGCGCGGCACAAAGGGAGCTCGTCATGCAGAACGTCATTGCGCTCAACGACGCCGGCCGCCTGGGCATCCTCGCCGCCAGAGCCACGAGCGATGAAATGCTGCTCGCCAGCATTGCCAACGGTGACCGGACTGCGATGCACACTTTGTACGCCCGGCACAATGTGCGGGTGTATCGCTTCATCCTGCGGATGGTGCGCGACGCCGCGACCGCCGAAGACTTGGTCAGCCAGGTCTTCCTCGACGTGTGGCGGACCGCCCGACAGTTCGAGGGCCGCGCTCAGGTGTCGACCTGGCTGCTGTCGATCGCCCGGTTCAAGGCGCTGACCGCGCTGCGCCAGCGCCAGCACGAAGACATCGACCAGGATGACGTGCTGGAGATCGCCGACGGTTCCGACTCGCCGGAGACGGCACTCGACCGCAGCCGCACCAGCGACATCCTGCGCGCCTGCATCGCCAAACTGTCGCCGGCGCATCGCGAGATCATCAACCTCGTCTACTATCATGAGAAGTCGGTCGAAGAGGTCGGGCGCATCGTCGGCATTCCGCAGAGCACGGTGAAGACCCGGATGTTCTACGCCCGCAAACAGCTTGCCGAATTGCTGAAGCGTCACGGTGTCGAAAGCCTCGCGGCCTGAAGTCGCACGCGAGGCACTCCGCGCCGCTTGGTCGCACGCCGGCAGTTTGGAGAGGTTCTGGTCCGCCGCCCTCGTGCCACGATGTGGTGGTCACTATAGTCAACATTAGAGATGCCGGACCGTCGAACGAAACAATTGAAACGATCGACGACATCGAACGGAAAGATCAGCCTGCTAGGGTGATCTTCATCGACGCAGCGGCCACCAAACGCGGGTCGCGCGACAGCGAAATTCCAAAGCCTCCGACACCCCATCGTAGGCCTCCAAGGGACCCGGACGAGATGCCCCCTCGTCCGGGTTTTCGCTTGTTCGAGGTACGTCGATGCGTTGTGTTGACGCAGCGCGATGCGGGCACCGCAAATTAGGAACAAACGGAACGATTTTCGATTGAGTGCAGCGCCGTCGCGGAATTGTTAACGCCTGCCGTCTAGGCATCGATGCAGTGCGGCGATACATAGTCGGTCGATGATGTGCGCGTCATCTTCCGTCACGTCTACGGATCGGTGCGATGTTCGAAAGTCTTGATCCGGTGGTGCTGGCGCGCCTCCAGTTCGCCTTCACGGTTTCGTTTCACATCATCTTCCCAGCCTTTTCGATCGGCCTTGCGAGCTATCTCGCTGTGCTCGAAGCGCTGTGGCTGTGGACCAAGCGCGAAGTCTTCATCAACCTGTTCAATTACTGGATGAAGATCTTCGCCATCGCGTTCGGCATGGGCGTGGTGTCGGGCATCGTGATGTCCTACCAGTTCGGCACCAACTGGGCGGTGTTCTCCGACAAGACCGGTCCGGTGCTCGGCCCGCTGATGGCCTATGAGGTGCTGACCGCCTTCTTCCTCGAGGCGGGATTCCTCGGCGTCATGCTGTTCGGCCTCAAGCTGGTGGGACCGCGGCTGCACTTCCTCGCCACGCTGATGGTCGCGATCGGCACGCTGACCTCGGCGTTCTGGATTCTGTCGGCCAATTCCTGGATGCAGACCCCGACCGGTTACGCCGTCAACGACGTCGGGCAATTCATCGCGGTCGACTGGTTCAAGCTGATCTTCAATCCGTCGTTTCCGTATCGCCTCACGCATATGGTTCTGGCCGCCTATCTCACCACTGCGCTCGTGGTGGGCTCGGTCGGCGCCTATCATCTGCTGAGCAACACCCGGCAGCCCGGCGCGCGGATGATGTTCTCGATGGCGATGTGGATGATCGCCGTGGTGGCACCGATCCAGATCTTCGCCGGCGACGCGCACGGCCTCAATACGCTGGAGCACCAGCCCGCCAAGGTGATGGCGATGGAAGGCCACTACCAGAGCCATCCAGACGGCGCGCCGCTGATCCTGTTCGGCCTGCCTGATCAGGACGCCGCGGTGGTGCGCTACGCGCTGCAGATTCCGAAACTGTCGTCGTTGATCTTGAAGCACTCACTCGATGCGCCGCTCGCCGGCCTCGACACTGTGCCGCGTGAAAACTGGCCGCCGGTGCCGATCACCTTCTGGTCGTTCCGTGTGATGGTCGCGCTCGGCTTCCTGATGCTCGGCCTCGGCGTGTTCAGCCTGTGGCTGCGCTGGCGCGGCCAGCTGTTCGAATCCCGGCCATTGCACCGCTTCGCGCTGGCGATGGGCCCGGCCGGCTTCATCGCCGTGCTGGCCGGCTGGGTGACCACCGAAACCGGACGGCAGCCGTTCACCGTGTTCGGCCTGCTGCGCACCGTCGACTCTGTGTCGCCACTGGCCGCACCGGCGGTGGCCACGTCGCTGATCGCCTTCATCCTGGTGTATTTCGCCATCTTCATCGCAGGGGTGGTCTACATCCTGCGGCTGATGGCGCATCCGCCGCACCCTGGCGAGGAAGGCCCGCGCGGCGATACGCCCGAACGTGCCGCCGGCATCACGCCGGCGCCGGCGATCGCCACCCGCAGATTCAGTTGAGCAGGATTCGGTTGTGGCTATGGCTTATGACATCGCGACGATCTGGGCTTTCATCATCGCCTTTGCGGTGTTCGTCTATGTGGTGATGGACGGCTTCGACCTCGGGCTCGGCATTCTGTTTCCGCTGTTTCGGGCCAAGCGCGATCGCGACGTGATCATGAACAGCGTCGCCCCGGTGTGGGACGGCAACGAGACCTGGCTGGTGCTCGGCGGTGGTGGCCTGTTCGCGGCATTCCCGCTGGCCTATGCGGTGCTGATGCCGGCGCTGTACACGCCGATCATCGCGATGTTGCTCGGGCTGGCGTTTCGCGGCGTCGCGTTTGAATTCCGCTGGCGGACCCAGCGCGAGCGCAATCGCTGGGACGTCGCGTTCTTCCTCGGCTCGCTGGTGGCCACGCTGGCGCAGGGCGTCGCGCTCGGCGCGCTGCTGCAGGGCGTTCACGTCGAAGGCCGCGCCTATGCGGGCGGCTGGTGGGATTGGCTGACGCCGTTCAGCCTGCTCACCGGCGTCGCGCTGGTGATCGGCTACGCTTTGCTCGGCGCAAACTGGTTGGTGATGAAAACCACCGGTGAGCTGCGCGACACCGCGTATCAGCTGAGCCGCTGGCTACTGCTCGCCCTGCTCGTGGCGATTGTCGCCGTCAGCGCCGCGACGCCGTTCCTGAGTTACGATTACTCGCAGCGCTGGTTCGCCTGGCCGAACGTTCTCGCCACTGCGCAGGTGCCGCTCGCCGTCGCCATCGTCACCGCGCTGCTGCTGCGCGCGCTGGCGCAGCGGCGCGACTACCAGCCGTTCCTGCTGACGCTGTGCCTGTTCGCGCTGTCCTATGCGGGCCTCGGCATCAGCCTGTGGCCCTATGTGGTGCCACGGAGCATCACCATCTGGCAGGCGGCTGCGCCGGAGAACAGCCAACTGTTCATGCTGGTCGGCGTCGCCATCCTGGTGCCGATCATCCTCACCTACACCGCGTGGGCCTATTGGGTGTTTCGCGGCAAGGTCGATCCGGAGAGCGGCTATCATTGAGCGCACCGATTGAACCTCGAACGCCCTTGCCGCGACGACTGCTGTGGTTCGTGGCGCTGTGGCTCGCCGGTGTCGGCGCGGTGACGCTAGTCTCGCTGCTGCTGCGGTTGTGGATCGGTAAGGGCTGACGTGATACATAGCCCCGCCAGTGGTTTGCGATGGGGGTATCATGAGATTTCCGCGCTTGTTGAGCCGGGTGGTTGCCGCGGCAGCCCTGGTCATGCTCGCTTCCGTGCCCAGCTACGCGCAGCAGCAGGATGCCGGTGACGAGCCCGGGCTGATCGCTGACGACGGCTACGTGCTGCCGCCGGAGTGGCAGAAGCAGATGGTGTATTTCCGCACCACCGAGGCGCCCGGCACCATTATCGTCCAGACCTCCGAACGCTATCTGTATCTGGTTCAGGGCAACAACCGCGCGCTGCGCTACGGCATCGGCGTCGGCCGCGAAGGCTTCACCTGGCAGGGCCTCTTGAAGATCTCGCGGAAGGCCGAATGGCCGGATTGGGTGCCGCCGCCGGAGATGATCCAGCGTCAGCCCTATCTGCCGCGCTTCATGGCCGGCGGCCCCGGCAATCCGCTCGGCGCGCGGGCGATGTATCTCGGCTCGACGGTGTATCGCATCCACGGCACCAACCGGCCCGACACCATCGGCACCGCGATTTCGTCAGGCTGCTTCCGTCTGGTCAATGCCGACGTGATGGACCTGTATGCCCGCGTCCCGGTCGGCACCAAGGTGGTGGTCCGGCAAAGGCCCGAGCTGTAACGCCCTCCCGCCTGCCTTCCCTTCTCTTTTTTTGCGAAAGACTCAGCATGTTCAAACGGACGTTTCGAACCGGGCTTGCAATCGGGCTCGTGGTCGCGGCGGGCATCGCGGCGGCGGCGATCACCTATGAGCGCTACGACACCAAGACGCTGAAGCGCACCATTCGCCGCGATGCCGTACTGTGCGGCGTCAATAAGGGCCTGCCCGGGTTCTCGACGCCGGACGACAAGGGCAACTGGACCGGCTTCGACGTCGATTTCTGCCGCGCAGTAGCGGCTGCGATCTTCGACGACCCGAACAAGGTGCAGTTCGTGCCGCTCGATGCCAACGAGCGCTTCAAGGAACTGCAGAGCCGCAAGGTCGACATCCTGTCGCGCAACTCGACCTGGAGCATGTCGCGCGAAACCAATTACGATCTGTATTTCCCGGCGGTCGCCTATTACGACGGCCAGGGCTTCATGGTGCCGGCCTCGCGCAAGATCGACAGCGCTGTCGAACTCGACGGCAGCAAGGTCTGCGTCCAGAACGGCACCACCACCCAGCTCAACCTCGCCGATTACTTCCGTGCCAACAACATGAAGTATCAGGAGGTGAAGTCGGAGAAATTCGACGACGTGGTGAAGTCCTACAAGGACGGCCAGTGCGACACCTTCACGGCCGACGTGTCGCAGCTCTACGCGCTGCGCAAGACCTTCGAGAAGTCCGGCGACCACATCATCCTGCCCGACGTTATTTCCAAGGAGCCGCTCGCACCGGTGGTGCGCCAGCGCGACGACGACTGGATGATGATCGTGAAGTGGACGCTGTACGCGATGATCAACGCCGAAGAGCTGGGCATCACCTCGCAGAACATCGGCGAAGCGCTGAAGTCGAAGAAACCGGATGTGATGCGCCTGGTCGGCACCGAAGGCGCGTTCGGCGAGGATCTCGGCCTGTCGAAGGACTGGGCCGCCCGCGTCATCCGCCATGTCGGCAATTACGGCGAGGTCTACGACCGCAACGTCGGCAAACTCGGCATCCCGCGCGGCCTGAACCAGCTCTGGAGCAACGGCGGCATCCAATACGCCCCGCCGATCAGGTAGGGACGGCGTCAGCCCGTTCGTTGGCGCTGCTACACCCTCCACCGTCATCGCCCGCGAAGGCGGGCGACCCAGTATTGCAGAGCGACGGCGATCGGCACGAGAGTCCCCTGGAATACTGGATCCCCGCCTACGCGGGGATGACGGCAATGGGCGGGGATGACGGGTTAGAGTGTTGATGGGCCTGCGCTCTCAAACAACCTCTCGTTCGTCATTCCGGGGCGCGCGCAGCGCGAACCCGGAATCCGTACCCCCCCGTGCATGCTGCTGGGCACGGCATCGCTGGCGCTTAACCGAGAACTCAGAGGCTATGAATTCCGGGCCTGCGCCGCTGCGCGGCGCATCCCGGAATGACGGTAGAGAGGTCGGACGACAGAAGACGAACGACGTTCTGGTCGGGCCTCAGTACTTCTTCCACTCCGCCAACGCTTCGGCGTGATAGGCGCTGTCGCCGAGCAGTTCCTGCAGAACGCGCGCGCGTTTCATGAACAGACCGATGTCGAACTGGTCGGTCATGCCCATGCCGCCGTGCATCTGCACGCCTTCCTGCACCGCCAGCGTCGCCACCGTTCCGGCCTTGGCCTTGGCGACCGAAACCGCGACGCGCGCCTGCACGGCGTCCGCATCGACTGCCTGCAGCGCCTTGAGCACGGCGGCGCGAAGGATTTCGATCTCGGTGTAGAGATGCGCGGCGCGGTGCTGCAGCGCCTGGAATTCGCCGATCAGCTTGCCGAACTGCTTGCGCTCTTTCAGATAGCTCACTGTCCGCCCGAACGCCTCATCCGCGACGCCGAGCATTTCGGCAGCAACCGCCGCGCGGCCGACGTTTAGCACCGCCTCGAGCAGCGCGCCGCCGCGATCGACCTCGCCGAGCACCTGATCGGCATTCACCTCGACGTCGTCGAAACTGATCCGCGCTGCGTTGTGGGCGTCGACCATCACGGTGCGCTCGATCGCAACGCCCTTCGCCTTCGAGTCGACCAGGAACAGCGTCAGCCCATCCGCATCGCCCGGCTGACCGGCGCTGCGCGCCGCGACGATCAGAAGGTCGGCGACATGGCCGTCGACCACCAGCGCCTTGTCGCCTTTCAGCTTGAAGCCGTTGCCGGCGCGCGTCGCGGTCATCGCGATCTTCGCGGGCCGGTGCTTGGCGCCCTCGTCGACCGCAAGCGCTGCGATCAGCGAGCCGTCGGCGAGCTTCGGCAGATAAGCCTTCTTCTGGGCTTCCGAGCCGCCGCGCGCCAACGCGGAGGCGGCCAGGATCGCGGTCGACAGCTGCGGCGACGGCGTCAGGTTGCGGCCGATCTCCTCCATCACCACGCCGGCCTCGACGCAGCCGAGCCCCGAGCCGCCGAACTCCTCCGGCACCAGCAGACCGGCAAAGCCCATCTCGGCGAAGCTCTTCCACAGTTCGCGGGAGAAGCCGGTGGCGTCACGCTCGTCGCGGAGCCGGCGCAAGTGAGCGACCGGCGCCTTGTCGCCGATCAGTCCGCGCGCCGAGTCGCGCAACATGGTTTGTTCTTCGGTGAGGACGAGAGCCATGGTGATTGTCTTTCGATGAAAGCCAAGAGCGATAAGGTTTGAGTCGGTCGTTCCGCGATGCGCCGCTTGGGGCGCAGGCCGGAATCCATACTCCCTGCGGTGGTTATGGATTCCGGGTTCGCGCTACGCGCGCCCCGGAATGACTCGGGGAGAGGGTGTGCCGCGCAACTACGCCCCCGGTAGATCAAGAATGCGCTTGGCGACGATGCCGAGCATCACTTCGCTGGTGCCGCCTTCGATCGAGTTGGCCTTGGTGCGCAGCCAGGCACGGGCGCGGGCGCCTTCCTGGCTGCGCTCACTCTCCCACTCCAGCGCATCGATGCCGCCGGCCGACATCAGGATCTCGTGGCGGCGCTTGTTCAGCTCGGTGCCGTAGTACTTCATCGCCGACGAGAACGCCGGGTGCAGTTGACCGGCCTTGGCGAGATCGACCGCCCGCTCCGCCGCGCAGGCCAGCGCCGCCTCGTCGACATCGAAGGTGGCGATCTGGCCGCGCAGGATCGGATCGTCGAGCCGGCCCTGATCGTCGGAGCCGAGCGAATCCGCCGCGACCTGACCGAGCGGCCGGCCGCCGTCGCGGCCGCCCATGCCGGAAATCATCGCGCGCTCGTGCTGCAGCAGATACTTCGCCACATCCCAGCCGCGGTTGATGGTGCCGACGACGTGCGACTTCGGTACCCGGACGTTGTCGAAGAAGGTCTCGCAGAACGGCGACTTGCCGGAGATCAGCAGGATCGGCTTGGTCGTCACGCCCTTCGAAGTCATGTCGAACAGGATGAAGCTGATGCCGTCATGCTTCTTGGCGCTCGGATCGGTCCGCACCAGGCAGAAGATCCAGTCCGCGTAGTTGGCGTAAGACGTCCAGATCTTCGAGCCGTTGATGATGAAATCGTTGCCATCGCTCTCGGCGCGGGTCTGCAGCGAGGCAAGGTCGGAGCCGGCGTTCGGCTCGGAATAACCCTGGCACCAGCGGATTTCGCCGCGCGCGATCTTCGGCAGATGCTCAGCCTTCTGCTGCTCGTTGCCGTATTTCAGAAGCGCCGGCCCGAGCATCCAGATGCCGAACGACGACAGCGGCGAGCGTGCCCCGATCGCCGCCATCTCTTCACGCAGGATCTTGTGGCGAGCGCCGTCGAGCCCGCCGCCGCCATATTGCGTCGGCCAGTCCGGCACGGTCCAACCCTTGTCGCGCATCCGCTCGAACCAGACCTTCTGCGCCTCGGAGGTGAATTTGGCGTTGCGGCCGCCCCAGAAATTGTCCTCGTCGCCTTGCATCGGCGTGCGCATCTCGGCAGGGCAATTCGCCTCCAGCCAGGCGCGGGTCTCGGCGCGGAATGTATCGAGATCGGTCATGCGGTTTCCATCCACATTTGCGCCGGCGCGTTGCACGCCGACGGTGCATTTATTGGCGGCGACCTTGGCGCGTCGCGCGGTGGAATTCAATATCCGTCTCGGGCGGCGGTCTTGCGGCGATGTGCTAGGGAACACCCGCCCGACAGCCAAAGAGGACAACGAGGATGCGCCTGAATCTGCTTTCGCCTGGCGAAATGAGCGCCGAGCAACGCGCCATCTATGACGAGTCGATCGCCAGCAAGCGCGGCAGCCCGCCGCCGCCGATGATGGCGTGGCTGGCGAGCCCGGAGATGGCCCGGCACGCCACGCGGCTCGGCGCCTTCCTGCGCTACGACACCTCGCTGACGCCGGCGCTGTCGGAGCTGGCGATCCTGGTCACGGCGCGGCACTGGACCGCGCAATTCGAATGGTACGCGCACAAGAAGATGGCGCTCGACGGCGGCCTCGATCCGAAGATCATCGACGCGATCCGCGACCGCCGCACGCCATCGTTCGACGATCCGAAGGCGCAGGTGATCTACGACGTCGCCCGCGCCTTGCATGAAGCCAAGGGGCTGCCGCAGCCGCTGTATGACGAGGCGATGCAGCTACTGGGCGAGCGCGGTCTGGTCGAAGTGATCGGGCTGTGCGGCTACTACACCATGGTGTCGATGACGCTCAACGCCCACCAATTCCCGCTGCCGGAGGGCGAGACGCCGGAGTTGGCGTAAAGCAGTCATCTGGGGCGCTTCGAAAGCGAGCGTCCCTGAATGACGGCAGAAAGATCATCTTCGCCCTCGCCGCACCATGATCAGCGCTGCAGCGGCGAGCTGCAGCGCGATGCAGCCGGTGAACGGCAGCGTATAACTGCCCGATGCGTCGCGCAGCAGGCCGATGACGCCGGGGCCAAACGCGTAGGTGACCTGGTTGATCGCGGTGTTGAGCGCCACCAGGACACCAAACGACGACGCCGGGAATTCGCGCTGGATGATCAGCGCCGGCAAGGTGATCAGATTACCGACCGAGAAGCCGAACAGCGCGCAGGCGACCAGCAGCATCGTCGCATCGCGGGTGGAGATGAGCACGCCCAGCGCCACCGCCTGACTGGCGAACAACAGCGCCGAGACCAGACGCTGATTGAGGCGATCGATCACCACCGACAGCGACACCCGGCCAACCACCGCCATCGCGGTCAGCAGCGACATCGCCACCGCGGCACGCTCCCGTCCGATCAGCGGATCCAGATAGGCGATCAGGTGGACGATGAACCCGACCTGCGCGAACAGAACGAGCGAGAACGCAATGGTGGCGGTCAGAAAACCGAGGTCGCGTAGCGCGCCGCTGCGGATCGCGCCGGAGGACAGCGCCCGCGGTGCAGTGGCCGCCGGTGCAGCACTGGCGAGATGCGGTGGCGGCGCGACCACGATCGCGACCAGCGGCATCAACACCGCCACCGCGGCGATCGCCGCGGCCGTAGTTGCCCCGGTGAAGCCGAGCGCACCGATCAACGCCACCAGCAGCGGCACGCCCACAATGCCGCCGAAGCTGGCGCCGTTCAGCGCCAGGCTGATTGCCATGCCGCGGCGCTGGTCGAACCACAGGCCAAGCGTGTTGGTGATCGCGCCGAGACTGGTGCCGGCCCATCCGACCGCGAGGATCGCATCCACCGCATAGAGCTGCCACGGCGCGTCGATGCGGCCGAGCAGCACCGTGCCGACTGCCATCGCCGCAATGCCGCCGAGCAGGCAGGCGCGCGCGCCGATAGCGCGGATCACATCGCCGACGAACGCCACCAGTAGCGCACCGGCGAGATAGAAGAAGGTCGTGGCGGTTGCGATCTGCGACGATGGCCAGCCATGAAGTCGGGCTAGTTCGGCGAGGTACACGCTCTGGCCGTAGAAGCCGAGCCCCCAGCCGAACGTGGCGACGATGAAGCACACCGCCACGATCCGCCACCCGTGATAGCGGAACGAGGTCTCGCCGGGAACGGGAGCGGTCACCATCGGCGGCGGCGAGCGCGGCCGGTCGCACGCGACGGCATTGCTTCACTCCCTGTAGTCCCGGCTTGGGGCCGGCCGTGTTGTTGCGCGGTCAGACGCCGCGATCGGATAGTTCGGTGGCGGCCTCGGCCACTCGTTTCCGGACTTTCGACCAGCCGGTGATCGCCAGCACGATCAGGCCGAGCAGCACTGGCGGGAACACCGCGAGGTTCACGGTGGTCCAACCGTAGTTCGCCAGCAGCTGGCCCGACGAGAACGAGCCCAGCGCCATCAGGCCGAAGATGATGAAGTCGTTGAACGCCTGGACCTTGTTCTTCTCGTTCGGCTGGTGCGTTTCCAGCACCAGCGCCGAGGCGCCGACGAACGCCAGATTCCATCCGACGCCGATCACGAACAGCGTCGCCCAGAAGTGCGGGGCGGTGACGCCGAGCAGGCCGATCGACGCGCCGAGCGCTTCCAGGACCAGGCCGGCCGCGACCACGCGCGGCGCGCCGAACTTGGCGATCAGCGAGCCGGTAACGAAACTCGGCGCGTACATCGCCACGATGTGCCATTGCAGGCCGAAATTGGAATCGCCGACGCTCAGCCCGCACATCTGCATCGCCAGCGGCGCCGAGGTCATCACCAAATTCATCATCGGATAGGCGATCGCGCCGCACAGCGCCGCGGCGATGAAGCGCGGCTGTCGCACGATCTCCATCAGCGGACGACCGCCAGCCCGCTCCGCCGGCTTCGGCTTCGGTGCATCGACGCTCCACAGCACCGCCATGGCGATCAGCGCAATCGCCGCCTGCACCACATAGGAGAACGCGAACAGATAAGGCTGCCAGACGTCCATGGTCCACTGCACGAGCTGCGGACCGAGCACGCCGGCGAACACGCCGCCTGCCATCACCCACGACACCGCCTTCGGGCGATAGGAGGCGCTGGCGCCGTCGGCGGCGGCGAACCGATAGGACTGCGACACGGCTGCGTAAAGCCCGCCGATGAACGTCGCGACGCAGAACAGCAGGAACGAGCCGTACAGGATTGCGACGGCGCCGAGCACACCGGTGAGCGTGCCGCAGCCGGTGCCGATCATGAACGAGACGCGGCGGCCGTAAGCCCGTGCGATCCACCCGGTCGGCAGCGTGCCGGCAGCAAGGCCGAGCACGTACATCGACAGCGGCACGGTCGCGAGCGACATCTCCGGCGCGAGCTGCGCGCCGATGATCGAACCGGTCGCGAAGATCACTGCGGCGTTTGCGCCGGTCAGCGCCTGCGCCGCGACCAGCCGCACCACGTTGGAACGGGCACGGGCATCGTCTTCGACGATGTCGTTGGCCGTCGCATCGACCATCGGCAGGGATTCTCCTCACACCGGCCGACGACGGCCGGCGATTGCGCGCGCATCATAGGGCCGGGCCGGGCGTGATCAACCCGCCGCGCCACCGGCTGCCGCATGGGCCCCCGCCGGTTTCGCCCGTACAAACACCAGGATCAGGTTATTGGCCGGCATCTCGACGGTCTCGCTCAACACCAAGCCGGCACCGGCCGCGAGCTGTTCCAGATCCGCCACGTCGCGCACGCCCCATTCTGGATTGGCGTCGCGCAGGCTGGTGTCGAACACCGCATTGCTGAGCGCGGTGTGCTTGCCGTCCTGCTTGAACGGTCCATACAGCACCAGCATGCCGTCCTGGCTTAGCAGCCGTCCGGCGCCAGCCAGCAGCCCTTCGGCGACGCGCCACGGCGCGATGTGGACGACGTTGGCACAGAATATCGCCAGCAATGGCCCGGACTCCGCCCCGTCGGCCGGCGCCACCGACCAGGCGGGATCGGCCAGGTCGATCCGCTGCGGCGGCCGCAGATTGGGCATCGCCACATAGGCGCGCCAGGCGGCGATGCTCTTGAGGTGCTGGTCGTTGACGTCGCTCGGCCACCACGCGATGTCCTGATGTTCGCGCGCCAGCGCTGCGATGTGCTGGCCGGTGCCGCTGCCCGCTTCGAGCACGTCACCCTGCCGGCCGGCGAGAAGCCGGGCCAGCACGGCGCGGATCGGCTCGTCATTGCGATGGAACGCGGCAGCGTCGAGCCGGCCGTCGGGTTCGACCCGCCGCCCGTCCTTGCCGAACTCCACCACGAACTCCGCCATCGTCACCTGCCGCATCCACTATCGTGCGAGGTGTACAGACCCGGCTGTTACACGCAAGTCACAGCTCGTCACAATCCGACCGCGATTGCACCTGTTCGCCGCCATGGGCGAATTGACTCGCGAATTCCGCGACTTCTAATGGCGGTGACGGTTCCCGAGAGGGATGAAAAGGGAATACGGTGCGGACGCAGACACTTTCGCGTTCTAGGCCGTAGCTGTTCCCGCAACTGTAAGCGGATCGTCTTTCGTCGGATGCCACTGGGAACCTCGGTCCTGGGAAGGCGACGGAAGATCAACCGCGAGCCAGGAGACCTGCCGTCATTCGTGGTCACACGCGAAGTTGCCGGCCGGGAATTGCAGGCATTGTCTTCACCGCTTTCGAAAGCTCGGTGAGACCTCGTTCGCTGTGACGTGCCACAGACGTCTGCCGAGGTTGAACCTTATGCAATCCCGACCCGCCGCGCCGCGGCCTTGCTCCGCACTTTCACGCGCGCTTCTTGCCTCCACCATTCTGGTGCCCGCGCTCTCGCTCACCACGGCTGCCGCCGCGCAGGACGTGCTGCCCGAGATCGTCGTCAGCGCCACCGCCACTGAAACGCCGCGCGAACACGTGGCGAGCTCGGTGACCGTGATCACCGCGGACGATCTCACCCGCTATCAGCAACGCACCGCCGCGGACGCGCTCAGCATGGTGCCCGGCCTCAATGTGGTGCGCACCGGCGGCCCCGGCGGCTCGACCGCGATCTTCATGCGCGGCACCAACTCCAACCACGTCAAGGTGCTGATCGACGGCATCGACGCCGGTGATCCGAGCAAGCCGAACGGCGCTTATGATTTTGCCAACCTGCTTACCTCCGACATCGAGCGGATCGAAGTGCTGCGCGGCCCGCAGAGCGGCCTGTACGGCTCGGACGCGATCGGCGGCGTGATCTCGGTCGTCACCAAGCGCGGCAGCGGGCCCGCCAAGCTGACCGGCACGCTCGAAGGCGGCTCGTTCGGCACCTTCAACCAGACCGCGCGCGCCGCGGGCTCGCAGGACAATTTCGACTACGCCTTCAACGTCGCGCATTATCGCACGACCAGCCTGCCGGTGACGCCGCTCAATCTGCTGGCTCCGGGCCAGCAGCGCAACAACGACAACTACGACAACCTGACCTATTCGACTCGGCTTGGCGTCCGCGCCAGCGACGAACTCGCCTTCAACTACGTCGCCCGCTATACCGATGCCCACAAGGGCTTCACCGGCGACGACTATTCGCGGTATCCGAACTCGTTCCCCGAGACGTTGCAGAGCACGACCGCAAGCCGAGATTTCATGACCCGCGGCGAAGCCGTGTGGTCGCCGCTCGGCAATTTCACCAGCACGTTCGGCGTCAGCTACAGCAACGAATGGAATCGAACGTTCAATCCGAACCCGGACTTCACCACCAACATCTTCACCTTCGCCACCGGCATCTCGCCGCCGAGTTCGTACACCGGGGAACGCACCAAGTTCGACTGGAAGGGTGTACTCGACGTCGGCTACGGGCAGAAACTGGTGGTCGGCACCGAACGCCAGGATGAGACGATCCGCACCAATTCGGTGGGGGACTACGATTTCGCTGGCAACTACCAGCAGAAGGCGCTGCGCGCCCGCACCGGCAACACGGCGGGCTTCGTCGAATTGCAGTCGGAGTTCACCAAGAACTTCTTCCTGGTCTCCAACGTGCGCTACGACGACAACGACAGCTTTGGCGGGCATTCGACTTGGCGTGTCGCCCCAGTGTTCATCGTGCCGACCCTCGAGACCCGGCTGAAGGCGACCTACGGCACCGGCTTCAAGGCGCCGACGCTGACCCAGCTCTATGTCAACAACCCGGCCTACGCGACGATCGGCAATCCGGCGCTGAAGCCCGAGACCAGCAAGGGCTACGACGTCGGCTTCGAACAGCCGCTGTTCGCCAACCGCGTCATTTTCGGTTCGACCTACTTCAACAACGAGATCAACGATCTGATCAACTCGACCGGCTACGACGTGACGATCGGTGGCTACAGCTACAAGAACATCGGCATGGCGCGCACCTCGGGCGTCGAATCGTTCGTGTCGTGGCAGGCGACCGAGACGCTGCGCTTCCGGGTCGACCACACCTATACACACGCCATCGACCAGACGACCGACCAGAAGCTGCGGCGACGTCCCGACAACAAGGTGACGATGGCGGCGATCTGGAATCCGGTCGAGCGCGCCACGGTGTCGGCGACCGTGCTCTACACCAGCTCGTGGGTCGACTACGACCGGTTCGGCACCACGTTGCTCGACGCGCCGTCGTTCACCACCGTGAACCTGGCGGCCAGCTATGAGGTCGATCCGCACGTCACCGTGTTCGGCCGCATCGACAACCTGTTCGACAAGAAATACGAGGTGCCGGTCGGCTTTCTGCAGCCCGGATTCGGCGCCTTCGCAGGCGTGCGCGTCACCAACTAGGATCGCTCTGTTCCGCCGCCGTAGGCTTCGTCGGCGGAACAGAGCCCGATGCGACGTTGCGGCGAGCGCAGTTTCGCGCGCGAAACCAACGTCGAACAGCCTCCGAGCGCCGAAAGGCTGTTCGGAGGCTTTTTTCGTGCTATCACGCCGCCTCCCAACTGGAACGCGATCGAATTGGAAGAATGACGAACGACGACGATCACCGCGCTGGCAACGCCGATCAAAGCGGCGACGGCAAGGCCGAACGCGAAGCCGCAGCCAAAGCAGTCCTCGACAACATGGCGCGCCTGCGCGCCATGCGGCTCGCCCGTGAAGCCGCAATGCCGCAAGCCGCGACATCGAGCAAGACCAAGCGCACCAAGACGACAGCCTCGACCACCAAGCGAGGCTCCAAGAAGGCCGAAGACGACAAGCCGCGGCCGCTGTCGGAGTGGCTGGCCGACCAGCAGAGTTCGGGTCGGCGGACCTAACTTCGGAACAAAGCTTCGCGTATCGGCATCAAGCGACGCGAAAATTGCGTGCGAGCTTTGACGAATCCGGTCTAGTCTCTGCGCAGTCATCGCAGTTGAACTGAGCGACAGCAACGCTGGCCGCGTGTGCGCCTTCGGACCACCCGCGCCAGCCATCACGGAACCGAGAGCCCATGATCGGCTTCCTGCGCAAGCGCCCCAAGGCCGCTGCTCCGAAAAGCGATAAGAAGCCCGGCAACAGCGAGGGGAAAGGCAAAGCCAAGCCCGAACCACCGAAACCGCCGCCCGCCCTCGACGACGACCTGTACGAGACCGGCGACATCTGCGCGCCGGGCCGCGATCGCGACGACTATACCAAGGATCTGTAACAAGGTCAGGCGCCGCAGAGACATCAACACCTCAGGCTGGCTGATCGAAACCGCGATCGATCCGCGCAAGGGCCGCCGCATCGAGCAGGTGATCGCCCCAGCCCTTCGCGGCCAGGGTCGTTGCGCGTCGCGGCGCGGCAAGAAGGATCACGGCCGTTGCGACCAACGGCACGGCGCTGAACCCATCGTGCCCCACCGGCGTCAATTCCTCGGCACTGCCGGCATAGGGCGGCTGCCGCAGCATCAGCCGCACGCATTCCCGCATCACGTTGCGACGTGAGCCGCTGCGAAGCGCGCAGCCGAGCAGCGCCTGCATGCCGAGATGGCTGCAGACTCCGTCCCGCGACGGCTTGGGCGCCGCCGGTTGCTCGCCGAGCGACAGCCGCAGCAGCAGATCGACCAGATCGAGCCCCGCAAGCTGTGCGCTCATCGGCTCGACCAGCCGCGGATTACAATCGATGTACAGCGGCCGCGCATCGTTCGCCGGCCGGATGACATCGAACGAAAGCGCTCCGTGCCAGCCAAGCGCGGCGCCGATCGCTGCGACATCAGCGCGGACCGCATCGCCGCGAATACTGAGCTTGCGCGACGGCCCGCCGCCGGCACCGGTCTCGATCTGCCGATAGGCATGCAACGCCAGGAGGTCACCGCGATCGAACACCGCCTGCGCGTGCTCGATCGGACCGGCGATGAAGTCCTGCACCAGCAGTTCCCCGGCAAAGCCTTCCGCCGCGCGCAGCTCGTACACCGCCTGGTCGAGGGCCGCTTGATCCGTCACCCGCCAGACCCCGCGGCTGGCGGTGCCGACCGATATCTTGATCACGCAGGGACCACGCGCCACCTCGATCAACTCGTGCTCGGAGGTCACGATCCGGGTCGGCGGCTGCGGCAGGCCGAGCTTTTCCAAAAGCCGACTGAACCCGGCTTTGGTCACCGCGGTGCGGTAGCTGCCGTAGGATGGCAACGCCACGCCGGCCAGTGCGGCGATGCGATCGGGAGCGCGCGCGAACACCAGTCCCTGCTCATGGATCGGCAACAGCACGTCGAAGCCGCGCCGCGCCAGCAGCTCCGTCACGAAGCCGAGATAGCCGGCGGGATCGCGGCGCAGCGGCGGACAGCGATGCACCGCACGCACGAAGCGCGAGAACCGGCCAAGACACAGCGGCGATGGATCGCAGATCTCGACGTGATGTCCGGCGAGGCCCAGCATAGTGATCGCCTGCCGCGCCGAGGTGCTACCGCCTTCAGACAGCAGCACCCGCAATCGGCGCCCGGCGGGACTCATCATCACAGCGCGCTCATGCTGATCATCCCATCACGCGGGCAGCTTAGCAGCACTTAGTCCGCTCCGCGAAATTTGTGCAGCTGTGCGCGACCTGCGCCGCTACGCCGCCACGTAATTCAATTGAACCGCCGCGGTTCTCGTGAGAGCGTAGGCAGGATCGCACCGCAAACAACAAACTCGGGCGATCGACCTTCAGCCCGCACCGCAGAGTGCGGCTTTCAACGAGAGGAAACACATTTGTCCATTCGCACCTCGCTCCTCCTGGCCAGCGCCGTCGCGCTCGCTGCAGCTCAGCCCGCGTTCGCCCAGAAGCAATACGGCCCCGGCGTCACCGACACCGAGATCAAGATCGGCCAGACCATGCCGTATAGCGGCCCGGCCTCGGCCTACGGCGTGCAAGGACAAGTCCAGAACGCCTACTACGCGATGATCAACGCAAAAGGCGGCGTCAACGGCCGCAAGATCAACCTGATCAGCCTCGACGACGCCTATTCGCCGCCGAAGACAGTCGAGCAAACCCGCAAGCTGGTCGAACAGGAGGAAGTGCTGGCGATCGTCGGCACGGTCGGTACGCCGACCAATTCCGCTACTCAAAAGTATCTCAACGCCAAGAAGGTGCCGCAGATCTTCATCTCGACCGGCGCGGCGAAGTGGGACGATCCGAAGAACTTCCCGTGGACCACGCAGCTCTACCCGCCCTACCAGATGGAGGGCATGATCTTCGCCAAGTACCTGCTGAAGCATAAGCCGGACGCCAAGCTCGGCGTATTCTCGCAGAATGACGACGCCGGCAAGGACTACGTCAAAGGCCTGAAGGACGGGCTCGGCGACAAGGCTAAGACCATGATCGTCAAGGAAGTGACCTATGAGGTCACCGATCCGACGGTCGACTCGCAGATCGTCGCGTTGAAGGCCTCCGGCGCCGACACGTTGTTCACGATGGCGACGCCGAAGTTCGGCGCGCAGGCGATCCGCAAGGTGCACGAACTGAACTGGAAGCCGTTGAACTTCGTCGTCAGCGTCGCCAGCTCGATCAAGGGCGTGCTCGAGCCGGCCGGCAGCGAAGCTTCCACCGGGCTGCTCACCGCACTCGCGATGAAGACCCCGACCGATCCGCGCTTCGAGAACGACGCCGACGTCAAGGAGTTCAAGGACTTCCTCGCCAAGTGGTTTCCGAAGGGCGATATCGCCGACGGCAGCGTCGTGATCGGCTACATCTCGGCCTACATGACGGTGAAGACGCTGGAAGCCTGCGGCGACAATCTCACCCGCGACAACCTGCTGAAGCAGGTCACCAACATCAAGCCGACCGCGGCGCCGCTGCTGCTGCCGGGTATTAAGATATCGACTCGCCCGGACCGCTACGCGCCCTATACCCAGATGCAGATCGCGCGGTTCGACGGAAAGAGCTGGGTGCCGGAAGGCGAAGTGTTCAACACCGATGCGGCGAGCCAATAAGGCGCTGCAAACACCACGACCTCAAACGCGCATGGCCGGGCTCGTCCCGGCCATCTGCGTTGGTGGAGTTGAACGCCGGTGACTTGAGGAAAAAGCCCGGCATTGGGGTGAGCACCTTAGGCCGGCTTGCGCAGTCCCAGCGACACCGGCTCCGCGCTCTGCAACAGCCGTGCCCGCTCGGTGTTCGGCCACAGCAGCAACAGGCCGGCGACACCCGAAACGATCATCACCGCGCCGTTGATGGCGTAGCCGACGATGTAACCGTGAAGCGGCGAGGCTGAGTGCTGCAGTACGCTGCCCATCACCCAGGGCGCGATGATCCCCGCCAGCGTATACAGCGCGCTGTAGATCGCGATCGCGGCGCCGCGCTGCGACACCGGAGCGAACTCGGCGATCATCGGCGGACACACCACGTAGATCGAGCCGCACAGGCCGGAGCCGACCACCAGGGCGACGATCCGTGCGGTGGGACTGTCGATATAGGGCAGCATCAGAATGATGGCGCCGCCGACCAAGAGTGGCGCCGCACCAAGCACGCCGCGCGCCATCCGGCTGGAGACGCCGCGCTGCATCAACCGCTGCGACAGCCAGCCGGTGAACAGCACCACGCAGGCGCCGAACACCCACGGCGTGATCGAGACCAGCCCGGCCTGGTGCTGGCTGAAGCCCAGCCCCTGCACGATGAAGGTGGTGAACCAGGTCAGCCCGAGCGACAACGCCCAATAGGCACCGAACGTCGCCAGCACGCAGCCGATGAAAGTGCGCGAGGTCAGCAGCCGCGCGTAGGGAATCCTCACCTCGGCGGCGGCCGCGGGGCTCGGCACCAGCGGCCCCTCTTTGCCGAGTGCGACCCACGCCACCGCCCACATCAGCCCGACGATGCCGAGCGCCGCGAAGGCGTAGTGCCAGGAGTGATTGACGATGATCCAGTTCAGCGCCGGCACCGCCAGGATCACGCCGAACGCCGAGCCCTGCGACAGGATCGCGGTCGGCAGCGTGCGCTGATGATCCGGAAACCACTTGTAGATCGCATGCGCTGCGACCGAGAACGCCGGCCCTTCGCCGGCGCCGAGAATGATGCGGCAGATCACGAAGGTGGCGAAGGAGACCTCGCCGACCATCGGAAACTGCGCCACCGCCCACACCAGCGCCAGCGCCAGCAGCACCCATCGGGTCTCGACCCGATTGACGATGAAGCCGACCACGATCGCGGTGATCGAGAACAGGAAGAAGAACGACGAGCCGAGCAGACCGAATTGTTCGGGCGAGAGCTTCAGCTCCTGCATGATTGGCACGCCGGCCAAGCCTACGACGATCTTGTCGGCGAAGTTGACCACCATGAATAGAAACAGCAGGAAGGTGATCCTCCAGGCACCCTGCGGCGTGGGCTGCGCGGTCACGGCATGCTCCCTGGATCGTGTTTAATGGTTCGCTTAGTGCGAACCTATCGCAATGCTGCCGCTGTTCCCGCATGAATGCAATCGTGGAGTCGCTGCCGCGGCGCTTGCGTGCGTCGCAACCTTGTTTGCATCGCAGCAGCGTCGTCGCCTTGAGTGGCCGGCGCCCGGCCCCATATCCTCTGGCGAATGACGATGGGCTGGAAGGCTAGAATGACCGGATCGCGCCGGCGCGCATTGCGCGCTGTGATCGCCACATTGCGCGGACCGCGCCGATGCTGATCGTCTCCGGTCTCACTAAATCCTATGTGTCCGGTCAGGACCGCGTCGCTGTGCTGCGCGGTGTCGACCTTGCGGTCGAGCCCGGCGAGAGCGTGGCGCTGACCGGCGAATCCGGCAGCGGCAAATCGACCTTGCTGCATCTGATCGCCGGCCTCGATCAGCCCGATGGCGGCGCCATCACATTTGGCGAAGCGACGATCTCGACGATGCCGGACGCCGAGCGTGCCGCCTTTCGGCGCGAACGGCTCGGGCTGGTGTTTCAGCAGTTCAACCTGATCCCGAGCCTGACGGTTGCCGACAATCTCGTATTCCAGGCCCGTCTCGCCGGCCGCCACGATGAGGCGTGGCGCACCGAGCTGATCGAGCGGCTCGGGCTCGGCACCTTGCTCAAGCGCTACCCCGAGCAACTCTCTGGCGGCCAGCAGCAGCGCGTCGCAATCGGCCGCGCGCTGGCGATCAAGCCGCTGCTGCTTCTCGCCGACGAGCCGACCGGCAATCTCGACGAATCAACCGCCGACGACGTGCTGTCGCTCGCTACCGATCTGGTTCGCCGCACCGGCTGCGGCTTCCTGATGGTGACGCACAGCGAGCGTCTCGCCGGTATGCTCGATCGCCGGGTGCATCTGCACGCGGGGCTGATCCATTGAGGCGCGCGCTGTGGATCCTCGCCGTGCTGCTGAGCCACTGGCGACGGCATCCGATGCAGCTTGCGACCCTGGCGATCGGCCTGATCTCCGCGACCGCCTTGTGGAGCGGCGTGCAGGCGTTGAACGCGCAGGCCCGCACGAGTTACGACCGCGCCGCCGCGGCGCTCGGCGGCAATCGCACCGCAACGTTGGTGGCGCGTGACGGCGGCAGCTTCTCCCAGCAGCTCTATGTCGACCTGCGCCGCGCCGGCTGGCAGGTGTCTCCGGCGGTCGAAGGCGCGATCCGGATCAGCGGCCGGTCGCTGCGGCTACTCGGCGTCGAGCCACTATCGCTGCCGGTCGAAGCCCGCACCGCGCCAGCGCTCGGCACCGGCGATCTGCAGGGCTTCATTCTACCGCCGGGTCAGACGCTGATCGCGCCGGAGACGCTGCGCGACTTCAGCCTCGCCGAAGGCGCGACGCCGGAGCTGCCGAACGGCCAGCATCTGCCGCCGCTGAAGCCACAAGCGGAGATCGCGCCTGGCGTGCTGGTGGTTGACATCGGCATCGCGCAGCAACTGCTCGACATGCCGGACCGGCTGTCGCGGCTGCTGCTCGGCAGCAAGCCAAGCGATTCGCGCCCGCCGCTCCGCGACATCGTCGACGACAAGCTGCAGCTCGATCAGCCGGATGCCGCCACTGAGCTTGAGCGCCTCACCGACAGCTTCCACCTCAACCTGACAGCGTTCGGTCTGCTGTCGTTCCTGGTCGGACTGTTCATCGTCAATTCGGCGATCGGGCTCGCGTTCGAGCAGCGCCGCCCGATGCTGCGTACCTTGCGTGCCTGCGGCGCCTCGGCGCGCCAGCTCAACGCTGTGATGGTAATCGAGCTGTGCCTGATCGCGCTGCTCGCCGGCCTTATCGGTCTGGTCTGCGGCTATCTGATCGCCGCGACGCTGCTGCCCGACGTCGCCGCCACCTTGCGGGGCCTGTACGGCGCGCAGATTCCCGGTGAGCTGTCGCTGCGGCCGCAATGGTGGCTCGCCGGCATCGCTATCAGCATTCTCGGCACGCTCGCCGCCGCGTCCACGGCGCTGATCAAGGCGGCAAGGCTGCCAGTGCTGGTCGCCGCGCAGCCTTATGCGTGGCAACAGGCGCAGTATCGCTGGCTGCTCGTGCAGGGCGTGGCTGCGCTCGCGGTGTTCGCCGCTGGTTTCGGGTTTCTGTGGTTCGGCGATTCGCTACTGTCGGGCTTTGCGGTGTTGGCCGCGATCCTGCTCGGCGCCGCCCTCGGGCTGCCGGCGATCCTCGGGCTGGTGCTGGCGCTCGGCGAGAAGCTGGCGCGGGGACCGCTGACGAACTGGTTCTGGGCCGACAGCCGGCTGCAGCTCTCCGGCCTCTCCCTGGCACTGATGGCGCTGCTGCTGGCGCTCGGCGTCAATGTCGGCGTCGGCACCATGGTCGAGAGCTTCAGCCGCACCTTCCAGCGCTGGCTCGACGGCCGGCTCGCCGCGGAGGTCTATCTCAATGCCGCCAGCGACCAACAGGCGACTGAGATCAAGGCTTGGCTGAAAGGCCGTCCCGAAGTTACCTCGCTGCTTCCGGGCGCGCGCGCCGAAGTGAAGCTGCAGGGCCAGCCGGTTGAGCTGATTGGATTCGCCGACGATGCCACGTATCGCGATCACTGGCCGCTGCTCGAGCACACCAAAGATGTCTGGGACCGCGTCGCGCGCGGCGATGCGGCACTGGTCAGCGAACAGCTGTGGCGCCGGCTCGGCGTCAAGCTCGGTGACCGCATCGTGGTGCCGAGCGACCGCGGCCCGTGGCCGGTCGAGGTGGTGGGGATCTATGCCGACTATGGCAATCCGCGCGGCCAGCTCGGCATCGCGTTCGGCGCGCTGGTGACGCATTTCCCCGATGTGGCCAAGACGAGGTTCGGGCTGCGGGTAGATCCCGCACGGGTGCCGGCCCTGATCGCCGACCTGCGAAACAGCTTCGCGCTCGGGGAGCGGAGCCTCGCCGATCAGTCGACGTTGAAAGCGATCTCCAAACAGATCTTCAGCCGCACCTTCGCGGTGACCACCGCACTCAACGCTTTCACGCTCGGCATCGCCGGCGTGGCGCTGCTGACCAGCCTTCTGACCCTCGGTGCATCTCGGCTGCCGCAGCTCGCGCCGCTGTGGGCGATCGGCATCACCCGCCGCCGGCTGGCTTTGATCGAACTGATGAAGACGCTGGCGATGGCGGCGATCACCGCGCTGCTGGCACTGCCGCTCGGCCTGCTAGTGGCGTGGTGCCTGATCGCAGTGGTGAACGTCAAAGCATTTGGCTGGCGTCTGCCGTTCGAGATGTTTCCGTTCGAACTGGCAAAGCTGGTCGGCATCGCGCTGCTGGCGACGCTGCTTGCAGCGGCGCTGCCGATCCTGAAGCTGATGCGGATGCAGCCGGCGCGGCTGGTGAAGGTGTTTGCCGATGAACGCTAGAGGTCGGATCAACCGGCGCATGTTCACCGGCAGCCTGGTCGCCGCAGCGATCGCGCCGCCGGCGTGGGCGCAGGGCTTTGCCGGGCTCGGCAGCGAAGCCGGCGGATTTGCCCCCGTGGTGCCCGGCCGCAAGCTGGCGTTTCCCAACGACCATGGTCCGCATCCCGATTTCCGGATCGAGTGGTGGTACCTGACCGCGAACCTGAAGGACGCTGCGGGCAAGGCCTATGGGGCGCAGTGGACGCTGTTCCGTCAGGCGATGACGCCGGGCCCGCAACGCGGCGGCTGGGCGAACCAGCAGATTTGGATGGCGCATGCCGCCGTCACCAGCGCCGACACCCACCGGTTTGCCGAGAAGTTCTCGCGCGGTGGCGTCGGGGTCGCCGGGGTCGAGGCCTCGCCGTTCAAGGCTGTCATCGATGATTGGGCGATGCAGGGAAGCTCGGCCATGGAGGCGGCAACGCTGTCGCCGCTCGAGGTTACGGCGCGTGGGGCAAATTTCAGCTACGCGCTGCAGCTGAGCGCCGACCGGCCGCTGGTGCTGCAAGGCGACAACGGCTACTCGCGCAAGTCCGAACGTGGCCAGGCGTCCTACTACTACAGCCAGCCGTATTTCACTGCGTCCGGCACCCTGACGCTCGACGACCGCTCGATTCCGGTCGAGGGATCGGCCTGGATGGACCGCGAATGGTCGAGCCAGCCGCTCTCCTCCGACCAGACCGGCTGGGACTGGTTCTCGCTACATCTATCCTCGGGCGACAAGGTGATGCTGTTCCGGCTGCGGCAGCGCGACGGCACCAACTACTTCGCCGGCAATTGGATCGGTACCGACGGCCGTTCTGCGCCGCTATCTCCGGATCAGATCAAGCTCGAACCGCTCGGCTTCACCGCGGTCGGTTCGCGCCAAGTTCCGACGCGCTGGCGTGTGGCGGTCGCCGGCCACGATCTTGCGATCGAGACCACGCCGCTCAATCCCAGCAGCTGGATGGGCACCAGCTTTCCATATTGGGAGGGGCCGATCACCTTTGGCGGTAACCGGAGCGGCTTCGGGTACCTTGAGATGACCGGATATTGAGTTCAAGCTGCAGCCAACCGGCGGCCATCAGCCGGGCAAGAACGAACCTAGTGTGGGAGCCCTTGGATGTTTCACTACACCACGATCGCCACCCTTCTGGCGTTGATGTTCTATTTCTACACCTCGGTGCAGGTCGCGCGCGCGCGGATGCTGTACGGCGTCAAGGCACCGGCGATCTCCGGCCATCCGGATTTCGAGCGTGTGTTTCGCGTCCAGGCCAATACGCTGGAATGGCTGCCAATCTTCCTGCCGTCGCTGTGGCTGTTCGCGTATTATCTGAGCGACGCCTTCGCGGCCGCGGCTGGCGCGGTGTGGATTATCGGCCGAATTCTCTACATGCTGGGCTATGCCGAAGCCCCGGAGAAGCGCGGCCTCGGCTTTGCGGTGCAGATGGTGGCGACCGCCTTCCTGTGGGGCGGTTCGGTGTACGGCGTCGTGCACCAGATGCTGGGGGCTTGAACCATCCTCCGTCACGGACGTCATGCGCGGGCTTGACCCGCGCCTCCATCACCTCTTCGAAAGACTCTGAGCGATGGATGGCCGGGTCAAGCCCGGCCATGACGACAAACAGCTCGCCGTCATGTCGGCGAAAAGCCGGTGCCCTTGCGGAGCGCCGGCCTTCACTTCAGATGCTCGATCGAGCGCTTACTTGGTCAGCGGGCAGCCGCTCTCTGCCGCAGTCGGGAACGCCTTGTCGCCCGGCACGGTGGCGAGCAGCTTGTAGTAATCCCACGGCTTCTTCGATTCTTCCGGCTTCTTCACCTCGAACAGATACATGTCGTGGACGAAGCGGCCGTTGGCCAGCACCTTGCCGGATGCAAACGCGTCGTCGACCGGCAGCTCCTTCAGCTTCTTGGCCACCGCATCGGTGTCCTTAGTTCCGGCGGCCTTGACGGCCTTCAAATAGGACAGCGTCGCCGAATAAGTCCCGGCCTGGATCATGCTCGGCATCCGGCTGGTGCGCTTGAAGAAACGCTCGGCGAACTCACGCGATTTGTCGTCGCGATCCCAATAATAGGCTTCGGTCAGCACCAAGCCCTGCGCCGCCTTGAGGCCGAGACCGTTCACTTCGGCCAGCGTCATCAACAGGCCCGCAAGCTTCTGGCCGCCGGCGACGATGCCGAATTCAGAGGCCTGCTTGATCGAGTTGGCGGTGTCGAGGCCGGCATTGGCAAGGCCGACGACCTTGGCCTTCGAGGCCTGCGCCTGCAGCAGGAACGAGGAGAAGTCCGACGAATTCAGCGGATGCCGCACCGAGCCGAGCACCTTGCCGCCGCTGGCGAGCACGATCTCACTAGTGTCCTTCTCGAGCGCGTAGCCGAACGCGTAGTCCGCGGTCAGGAAGAACCAGGTGTCGCCGCCGGCCTTCACCAGGGCGCCGCCGGTTCCGACCGCGAGGGCATGAGTATCGAACGCCCAATGGAACCCGTAAGGCTGGCAGGCATCGCCGGTGATCCGCGACGTCGCAGCGCCGACCACGATGTCGATCTTCTTCTTTTCCTTCGACAGATCCTGGATCGCCAGCGCCACCGACGAGGTGGTGAGTTCGGTAATCATGTCGACGCCGTCGACGTCGTACCACTTGCGCGCGATCGCGACCGCGTTGTCGGGCTTGTTCTGATGATCGGCCGAGATGAGCTCAATCTTCTGCCCCAGCACTTCGCCGCCGAAATCCTCCACCGCCATCTTGGCGGCTTCGAGCGACCACTTGCCGCCGTAGTCCGCGTACACGCCGGACTGGTCGTTGAGGATGCCGATCTTGACGCCCTGCGCCGAAGCCGGCGTGATGGCAACGAGGGCAGTGGCCGCAAGCGCGGCGGAAAGAAGTTTGAGTTTCATTGCGTGCCTCCCAGTGTTTTGGTTGGCGCGCAGCTTAGTTAGGAAAATTGCCGCTGCCCAGCGGATTGTTGAGCAATGGCAGTCGTTAGAGGCTGTCGAACTTATAGGCCGCTTGCAAGAAGGTTCCATAGCGCTCGGTGCGCGCCGGCAGGGTCTGACAGGGACACTCCGTGCCGAAGATATTGGTGTAGGCGTTGGTGGTCGCCCACATCGCCCAATACCGCGCACCGGCGCCAATGCTGAAAGCGCTGTTCAACTGATAGGACAGGATGGCTTCGAGCTGGACGCCCTGCCCCGTGCCCTGTGACGGCGACACTTTGTCGGCGACGTCGGTCCGCAGCAGATGCGTATCGGTTCCGAAGGTCTTCACATACGGCAGATAGGCCGCATCCGCCGAGAGCTTGACCCCACGGCCGAGCCCGATCTCACCGTTGAGGCCGACCCGCAACGAATGCCAGGTGTCGTTCTGGGTGATGGCGAGAACTGCATCCGAAATCGGTTGCGCGCAGACCAGCGACGTGGCGCCTGCCGTCTGCACGCAGCCATAGGCCGATTTGTTCTCGCGATAATAATTGTAACCGACGAAGCCGCCGAATTTGTAGTCCGGCCCGTGCACCAGATTGTAGCCGACATCCACAGTCGCATAGGCGATGCTGCCCCTGACCGGATCCGACAGCGTATTCGAATAGGGGATGCCGTCGGAGGCGATCCAGTCCTCGTCGTTCATATGACCGGTCAGCAGCGTGCCGCCGCCGGCAAAGCCCTTGAGGAAGGTGTCGTAGGGACCTTCGATACGACCGAAAGCCTCCCCCGACACAGCGGTATTTTGATAGGTCAACCGCGAGATCAGGAAATTCTGATTGCCCTGATCGAATGTGCCGCCGAGATCTTTCTGGAAACGACCCGAACTATACCAGACGCGACCGCCGACCTCGACCGCTCCGCGCTCGACGACATCGACCCCGGCCTGGGTGCCGCGCAGATGATAGTCGTCGAAGCGTGCGTCGACATCGCCGCCGAATTTGAGGTTGAGGCCGACCTTCACCGCATGCAGGTCCTGCTCGACCCTGCTCCTGCCCTGCGGCGTTGCGAAAGAGCCGACGCCCGGCACCAGCCGTTCGCTGTCCGGTGTCGCCATGTCGCGGCTGCCGAAATCGGCGTAGTTGTATTCGAGCTTCACCGACCAGGCCGGCGCCAGCGCCCGTTCGATGCCGGCACCGACGGTCCAGCCCCACCGACCGTCATTGGCGGCGGTCAAATTGCCGAGCGGATAGCCGACGGCGATGTCGAGCCGCTCACTGAGATAGGCCGCACCGCCTTTGGCGTAGAGCAGCGTGCGGCCGCCGGGACCGGTGACGAAGCCGGCACGGCCGGTCAGCGTCGCCAATGCATCCTGGCGGACGCGGCAATTGGACGAAATGAACAACCCCGACGACGCCATGCAAGTGTTGGTGCCCTTGGCGTTCATCGAACTGAGATCGGCCTCGACGCCGATCAGCCAATTCGCGTTCGGCTGATAGTTGTAGCCGACCTGGATGCCTGCCAGCGCAGCCGGGCTGCGGACGCTGCCGCCGTAGAGACCGGGGCCAGCGGGATCGCTGAAGCTCGACGAGCCGAAGCTGCCGCCGACATGGGCGCCCCAATACAGGCCGGTCCAATTCCACGACACCGGCGCAACGGGCATGAGCGGAGGAAAGCGCGGCATGTCGGCCGCCGCGGCCGGAGAGATGACCGTCGCGAGCGTGGCTACGGTAACAAGGATTCGACTCATGGCATCGCACTCTGCTCGGCACAACGATGCCGAGCAGAGTGCGCGCCATGGATTAAAAAAGCGGTAACCCTGTTTGTTAGCTAGCTGCTAACCACGCGCAACCACGCCACGCAGCACCAACCGATTGAGCCGGCTGGCGAAGGCGGCGGGGTCTTCGGGCAGTTCGCCGTCGAGGATCTGCGCCTGCTCGAGCAGCAGGAAAGCAAGATCGCCGGCTTCCGCCTTGTCGGTCCTGGTATCGCCGAGCGCGGCGACCAGCGGATGCGTCAGGTTGATCTCCAGGATCGGCTTGGAGCCGGCCCCTTTGTTGGCGCGCGCCAGCAGCTTTTCCAATTCGCGATCCGGCCCCATGCCGCCAGCGACCAGACACGAGGCGCTCGACGTCAGCCGCTGCGAGGCTTTGACGTCGGAGACGCGCTCACCGAGCGCGTCCTTGATCACCGCGATCACGGTCGCCTCGTCGGCCTTTGCCTCGTCCTTGTTGTCCTTGTCCTGGTCCTGATCGAGCTTCGGGATCAGGTCGAAATTGACATCGCCCTGGCTCAACGACTTCAGCGGCTTGCCGCCGAAATCGAGCTGCCCGGAGGTCCAGAACGCATCGACCGGATCGGTCAGCAGCAGCACTTCGATGCCGCGCGCGGTGGCCGATTCCAGCTTCGGGTTGGACTTCAGCCGCTCCAGCGAGTCGCCGACCAGATAGTAGATCTCGGTCTGGTTCTCCTTCATCGCCTCGACATATTGCTTCAGCGAACGCTTCTCGCCGGCCGTGGTGGTGAAGCGCGCCAGCGACAGCAGCTTTTCGCGGCGCTCGAAGTCCTCGTACAAGCCTTCCTTCAGCACCGGGCCGAACGCATCCCAGATCTTGCTGAAGTCCTCCGGCTTCTTGTCGGCGAGGCTTTCCAGCTCGCTGATCACCTTGCCGGTCACCGCGGTGCGGATCTGCGCGAGCTGCGGATTCTTCTGCAGCATCTCGCGCGACAGGTTGAGCGGCAGATCCTCGGAATCGATCACGCCGCGCAGGAAGCGCAGGTAAGGCGGCAGCAGCTCGGCTTCCGAGGTGATGAAGACGCGGCGGACGTAGAGCTTGATCTTGCCCTTGCGCTCCGGCTCGAACAGATCGAACGGCTTGGTGGACGGCGCGAACAGCAGCACAGCGTAGGACTGCCGACCCTCGGCGCGATAATGCAGCGTCATCGCCGGCTCGTCGAACGCGCCCGCGATCTGCTTGTAGGCCTGCTTGTAGTCGTCCTCGCTCAGCTCCGACTTCGAGCGCTGCCACAGCGCGCTGGCTGAATTGATCTGGCGCGGCTCGCCCTCCTCCGGCACCAGCTCGATCGGGAACTGGATGTTGTCGGAATACTCGGTGACGATCCGCTCGATCTGCCAGTCTTCGAGATATTTCGACGCGTCCGGCTTCAGATGCAGCACGATCTCGGTGCCGCGCTCGACCCGCGCGGCGGCTTCTTCGGACGCCGGAGCGATCTCGAAGCCGGCACCGCCGGCGGACGTCCAGGTCCACACATCGTCCGAGCCGGCGCGGCGGCTCGTAACGGTGATCTTATCGGCCACCATGAAGGCGGCGTAAAAGCCGACGCCGAACTGGCCGATCAGGCCGGCGCTGTCCTTGGATTCGGCGAGCTTGGAAATGAAGGATTTGGTGCCGGACTTGGCGATGGTACCGAGATTGTCGATCAGCTCCTGGCGGTCCATGCCGATGCCGTTATCGACAATCGTCAGGCTGTCGGGCGCCTTCTTCGGGATGATCCGGATCTTCGGTTCGCCGCCCTTTTCCATCAGCTCGGGCTTTGCGATCGACTCGTAGCGCAGCTTGTCGAGCGCGTCGGACGCGTTCGAAATCAGCTCGCGCAGGAAGATGTCGGTCTCGGAATAGACCGAGTGCACCATCAGGTTCAAAAGCTCGGCAACTTCAGCCTGGAACGGCTTCGTCTCGCTGGCGGTATCAGTCATGGTCATGGCGAATGTCGCTGGTCCTGGAGAAGGAATGTGAGGGAAAACCGGGATATAGCGCTGGCGGGCGCGATGGCAAGATCGCGGCGCCGGCCTAGATGCCCGGACCGGCCGACGCCACCGCGGAGCAGCAGCAGGCTTTGAGGCCGCCGAGCTCGGAGCGCGACAGCCGCAAGCTCCAGCCATAGGCGTCGAGCACGTCCTGGACAATGGCGAGCCCCAGCCCGGCGCCCTCGCCGCGCTGATCGAGCCGGATGCCGCGCGACAGCACCTCGGTGCGCGCCGCCTCGTCCAGCCCGTCGCCATCGTCCTCGATCATGACGCAGAATTCGTCGGCGTCGCACGACGTGCCGATCCGCACCCGCGACTTGGCGTGGCGGGTGGCGTTGTCGAGCAGATTGCCGAGCACTTCGGCGAGGTCGGTGCGCTCGATCGGCACCGCCACATAGTCGGCGACCTCGATGCCGTAGTCGATCGAACGGCCCGCGGGGGTGCGCGACTGGATCGTCACCAGGGAGCGCACCAGCGGCAACAACTCGACCGTGACGCTCTCGCCGCGCCGCGCCGCGCCGCGCAGCCGGGCCCGCGCCAGTTCGCGGTCGACATGCCGGCTCATCGCCGCACCGACCGCTTCGATGTCGCGGGCGAGCTTGTCTTCGCCGCGCTCGCGCAACCGCGCGGCGTCGCCCGCCAAGGCCGCGAGCGGCGTCTTCAGACCATGGGCGAGATCGGCCGCCCGGTCGCGCGAGCGCTCGATCTCGCGCGCCTGCGCTTCGAGCAGCGCGTTGACCTCCTCGACCAGCGGCCGCACCTCGTCCGGCACCGCCTCGGGCAAACGGCTGCTGCGGCCTGAGCGGATCGCGGCGACGTCGCGGCGCAGGGCCGCGAGCGGCCGCAGACCCAGCATCACCTGGACCGAGGTGGCGAGCGCCAGCACCGCGCCCAGCAGCCCGAGCGCCACCACAAGATCGCGCGCGAACGCCTTGCCGGCGGCATCGACCCGCGCCAGATCGACCGCCACGGCGGCCCGGATCGGCACGCTCTTGCCGCCCATGGTGAGCTGCACCCGGCGCTCGACGATCGACAGCCGCGAGGCGAACGGGCCGGCGATGTCGTGGTGATGGACTTCCCCGGGGCCGGGCTGATCGATCGGCACCGTCAGCCGGTCGTCCCACAGCGAGCGCGAACGCACCAGCTGGTCGCCGTCGTCACCGACCTGCCAATACAGTCCCGACAGCGGCTCGGAGAACCGCGGATCGGTCGGCGGTCGCACAACCGTGAGCCGTCCGTCCGGCCCGGCCTCGATGCCGGCGAGCAGCTGCTTCAGCGATACTTCCAGATCGTCCGCGATGGTACGGGTGACGTGGCGCTCGAACAGGATGGTGAGCGCGAAACCGGCGACGCTGAGCGCGATCAGGATCGCCGCGGCCCCGCCGGCGATCAAGCGCAGCCGCAGCGAGCTGTGCTTCATGAACGCTCGTCCGGCACGATGTAGCCGAAGCCGCGCCGGGTCTCGATCAGGTCGGCGCCGATCTTGCGGCGAACCCGGCCGACCAGCACCTCGATGGCGTTGGAATCGTGGGCGTCGTCCTGGCCGTAGATGTTCTCGGCAAGTTCGTATTGCGACACCACCCGGCCGCGATGCAGCACCAGATAGGACGCCAGCCGATATTCCAGCGGCGACAGCGAAACCGGCTTGCCGCCGACGCTGACCTGCATCTGCCGCTCGTCGAGCGTGACCTCGCCGATGGTGACCACCGACGAGGCATGGCCGGCCGAGCGCCGCACGATCGAGCGCAGCCGCGCCAGCAGCTCCTCCATCTGGAACGGCTTCGGCAGGTAGTCGTCGGCACCGGCGTCGATGCCGTCGACACGTTCGGCCCAGCTTCCGCGTGCGGTGAGTATCAGCACCGGGGTGAGGCGGCCGTTGTCGCGCCAGCGCTTCAGGATGGTGAGGCCGTCGAGCCCGGGCAGACCGAGGTCGAGGATGATCGCGGCATAATCTTCGGTATCGCCACGAAACCACGCTTCTTCGCCGTCACCGACGATCTCGGCGAGGTAACCGGCTTCGCCGAGGCCGCGCGCCAGCTCCGACGCGATCCGGCTGTCGTCCTCGACCACCAGCACCCGCATCATTTCTCCTTGGTGCGGCGGATCTCGCCACTCAGCGCATCGACATAGACCTCGTACAGCCGGCCGGCCTTGTCGACCACGATGAACTCGTACAGCCACTGATCGTGGTGGCGCTCGATCTCGACGCCGGTGATCTCGCCGGGCAGCTTATCGCGAACCCGGCCGAGCAGTTCGGCAAGGGGACGGATTTCGCCGCGCTCGACGGCGAGGCGGGCTTCGTCATGATCCTGGCGGTGGTCGTGGGCGCCGTGATTATGCTCATGCGCGAGCAGGCGCGCCGACGGCAGCGGTGCCGCGGCGATCAGGGCTGCGAAGATGAAAATGAACAGGCGCCCCATTGGTGCTTCGGCCGGCTCCTTTCGAAACCGCCAGTCTGGCGCCGGGCCGCTGACCGCTCGCTGACAATGATCAAACCGGCACGGATCGTAGCGGCCGTCAGCCGCCGTTCCGAGAAAACAACGGCCGCAGCACGCCGGCCACCAGCCCGGCAGCGATCAGCAAGCCGACCACCGGAATCCACAACAGAAACGCCCCGAGCAGCAACACGAGCACCACTGCGATCACCGCACCTATGGCCAGCGCCATCAAAAACAGGCCAAGCGGACCGACTTTGCCGACAAAGACGTGCTCGGTGGTGTTCTGATCGATAAAGATCCGCGTCCCCATCGGATCATGGGTCTGTCCGGGCGGAATGATCTCCGGCTCATAGCGCGGCCGCTCCGGCGGCCTGGATTGATCGGTCATGATGCAAGTCCTTGGGGCGCGCGCGGCTCGGCTCCGGCGCGAATCAAGCATAGCCACAAAGGTGGCAAGCGCGAGAGCGTTTCCACAGGCGTTACGCGGCGATCGGCCGCGCGACACACTGTTTGAACTCAGCAATACCGCCGATGCCGTGCTCAGCGGCCGAACAGCCGCTGCCGAACGAACTCAGGACGCCCGCAGGAGTTCCTTGGCCTGCGCCACCCGCTCCGGGAAGGCGGCAGCCAGCGCGGCACGGTCGGCTTTCAGCACCCCGCGCTCGGTGATCAGACCGGTGACAAGGCGCGCCGGAGTGACGTCAAAGCCGTAATTGGCGACCTTGGACCCCTGCGGCACGATCCGCACCGTCTCGATCCGTCCGTCACTGGTACGGCCGGTCATATCGGTCACTTCCGCGGCCTCGCGCTGCTCGATCGGGATTTCGCGGACGCCGTCGTGGATGGTGAAGTCGATCGTCGGCGACGGCAGCGCGACGTAGAATGGCACCTTGTTGTCGGCCGCCGCCAGCGCCTTCAGATAGGTGCCGATCTTGTTGCAGACATCGCCGTCGGCGGTGACGCGGTCGGTGCCGACGATCACGAGATCGACCAGCCCGTGCTGCATCAGATGACCGCCGGTATTGTCCGGAATCACGGTGTGGTCGACGCCATGATGGCCGAGCTCCCAGGCGGTGAGCGACGCGCCCTGATTCCGCGGGCGGGTCTCGTCGGCATACACATGGATCGGAATACCAGCATCGAACGCCTGATAGATCGGCGCGGTCGCGGTGCCCCAATCCACGGTCGCGAGCCAGCCGGCATTGCAATGGGTCAGCACATTGACCCGCTCGCCGGGCTTCTTGGTCGCCGCGATCGCCTCGATCAGCTTCAGGCCGCTGGCGCCGATCGCCTGATTGATCGCGACGTCTTCATCGGCGATCTCACCGGCACGCCGATACGCCGCCGCGACGCGATCGGCCGGCTGCACCGGAGCGAGCGCGCGGCGCATCTCGTCGAGCGCCCATTTCAGATTGATGGCGGTCGGCCGGGTTGCGACCAGCTTGGCGTAGGCGGCATCGAGACCGGCGTTGGAGGCATCCTCGCGCATCGCCAGCGCCATGCCGTAGGCTGCGGTCGCGCCGATCAGCGGCGCGCCGCGCACCAGCATGGTGCGGATCGCATCGGCCGCGTCATCGGAGCTGGTCAGCTTCACCACCACGTAGTCGTGCGGCAGCCGGCGCTGATCGATGGTGCCGACGGTCCAGCCATCAGCCTCGAGCCAGATCGTGCGGGTATGCTTGCCGTCGACTTTCATGGTGCCTCGCTGAGATCGAATCGGTCATTGCGAGCGAAGCGAAGCAGTCCAGAAATTCACATGCCAGCACTGGACTGCTTCGTCGCTTCCGCTCCTCGCAATGACGAGGTTTACGCCTTCAAAACCCGCCCGGCCACCGCGTCGAGCTTCTTCAGCAGTTCCGGATCGCGCGCTTCGGGGGCGGTGATGAAGGCGGCATCGAGGGCACGATCGGAGCCGATCGGGCATTCCTCGTGCTCGCGCGGGAAGTCCTGCGCCAGCCGCGCCACCAGGCTCTTGGCCTTCTCGGCATTGGAGGTCAGAACGCGGACGATGTCCTGCACCGTTACCGCGTCATGGTCCGGGTGCCAGCAGTCGAAATCGGTGACCATCGCCACCGTTGCGTAGCAAATTTCCGCCTCACGGGCGAGCTTGGCCTCCGGCATGTTGGTCATGCCGATCACCGAATAGCCGAGCTGCTTGTAAGTCATGCTCTCCGCGTAGCTGGAGAACTGCGGACCTTCCATGCACAGATAGGTGCCGCCGCGCGCTACCGGAATGCCCTCGGCCTCCGCCGCAGCCGCAAGGTGGATGCGCAGCCGCGGGCTCACCGGGTGCGCCATCGAGACGTGGGCGACGCAGCCTTTGCCGAAGAACGAGCTTTCGCGCTTGTAGGTGCGGTCGACGAACTGATCGACCAGCACGAAGGTGCCGGGCGGCAGCTCTTCCTTGAACGAGCCGCAGGCCGACAGCGAGATCAGGTCGGTGACGCCGGCGCGCTTCAGCACGTCGATATTGGCGCGGTAGTTGATGTCGGAGGGCGACAGCCGGTGGCCCTTGTCATGGCGCGGCATGAACACGATCGGCAGGCCGGCGATATTGCCGCGCCGCACCGCGGAAGACGGCTGCCCCCACGGGCTCGCGATCGCTTCCTCTCGGACGTCTTCCAACCCGGGCAAATCATAGATCCCGGAGCCGCCGATAATGCCGAGCACGGCCTTAGTCATGGACTGTCTCCCCGACGAAAGCGTTTTCGAGCGAAGTGGTCACCGGTTCGCGTGAAGAAAACGCGTCACAACAAAATCTGCCGCCGCATTCAACATGCGGGCGGGGCAGCGACAACCCCTTACGGCGGCGGATCAGCCAAACGTCTTATCTTACCGCGTTGTCGGACACGCCCATGACGGGCCGTCGCCGCGACGAATTTTCCTGTTCCCGAACCTACGACGATCGGATTAGGATCATCGCTAAGGCCACGCAAAAGCGGCCAAGGGGAGAGAAACAACGTGATGACTGGACGCGTCGTGTTCGGCGCCATGGAGGAGGTCGTCTACGGTCAGCCAGCGGCGGAAGCGCTCGCCGCTCAGTTCGACCGCATCGGCGCGCAGCGCGCGCTGCTGATGGTGTCGGGCACGCTGAACCGCACCACCGATGAAATCGCCAAGATCAAGGACGCGCTCGGCGGCCGCTGCGCCGGGGTGTTCGACGCGATGCCGGCGCATACGCCGCGCGCCGCAGTGATCGCCGCCACCGAACAGGCCCGCGCCATCCAGGCCGATATCATCGTCACCGTCGGCGGCGGCTCGATCACCGACGGCGCCAAGGCGGTGCAGATCTGCCTCGCCAACGACATCTCGAGCGCCGCCGAGATCGACCGCGTCCGCAACATCAACGCGCCTGTCGCCCCCAAAGTCCGGCAGATCAGCGTCCCGACCACGATCTCGGGCGGCGAATTCAGTGCCATTGCGGGCGTCACCAACGAAGCCACCAGGGTGAAGGAGAGGCTGGCGCATCCGCTGACGATGCCGCGCGCCGCGATCCTCGATCCGGCCATCACCCTGCACACGCCGGAATGGCTGTTCCTGTCGACCGGCATCCGGGCGGTCGATCACTGCGTCGAAGCGATCTGCTCGCGCGAGGCGCACCCGTACGGCGACGCCCAGGCGCTGCGCGGCCTTGCGATGCTCGCTGCGGGGCTGCCGCGGGTGAAGGCCGACCCGACCGACCTCGATGCCCGGCTCGACTGTCAGATCGGCACCTGGCTGTCGATGGGTGCGCTGTCGTCCGGCGTGCCGATGGGCGCCAGCCACGGCATCGGCTACGTGCTCGGCGCCGTGTTCGACGTGCCGCACGGCCACACCTCCTGCATCATGCTGCCGGCGGTGATGCGCTGGAACAAGTCCGCCAACCGCGACCGCCAAGCGCTGGTCGCGGCCGCGATGGGACATCCCGGCGAAGACGCCGGCGACGTGCTCGACGCGCTGATCCGGGTGCTCGGCATGCCGCGCAGCTTGCGCGACGTGAACGTCGGACCCGAGCATTTCGAGCGGATCGCCACCCAGGCAATGGGCACCCCATGGGTGCCGCGCAATCCACGCCCGATCGAAGGACCGGCGCAGGTCCGGGAGATCCTGGAGCTCGCGGCGTGAAGACGCGCCTGCTTTCGCGGAACCAACAACGATGAGATCGTCATTGCGAGCGTAGCGAAGCAATCCAGGAGCGCAGTGCACGTCGCTGAATTGCTTCGTCGCTTCGCTCCTCGCAATGACGACGGAAAACCAGAAGCTCAGGCACGCATCAGCACGAGGAGCACGATGTATCCCGGCCAGTTCGCGAAGACCCGCCCCGACCACCCCGCCTTCATCATGGCTTCCACCGGAGAGACGGTGAGCTATGCCGAGCTCGAGGCTCGCAGCAACCGTCTGGCGCATCTGTTGCGCAATCACGGTCTGCAGCGGCTCGACCACTATTCGATCTTCATGGAGAACAACAACAGCTACATCGAGGCGTGCGCCGCGGGCGAGCGCAGTGGCTATTACTACACCTGCGTCAACTCCTACCTGACGCCGGCCGAGCTCGCCTACATCCTGACCAACAGCGAATCGCGCGCGCTGATCACCTCGAAAGCCAAACTCGACGTCGCCCGCGAGGCGCTGAAAGACTGCCCCAACGTCACGCTGTGCGTGGTGGTGGACGGTGACGGCGAGAGCGAGCGGATCGTCGGGCTCGCCGAAGCGACCAAGAACCTGCCGGACACGCCGATCGCCGACGAAAGCCTCGGCACCGCGATGCTGTATTCGTCCGGCACCACCGGCCGGCCGAAGGGCATCCTGCGCCCGCTGCCGGAGCAGCCGCCGTCCGAACCGCTGCCGCTGTTCCACTTCCTCAACATGCTGTGGAAGTATCGCGACGGCATGATCTATCTGTCGCCCGCGCCGCTGTATCACTCGGCGCCGCAGGCCGCGGTCGGCCTCACCATCCGCGACGGCGGCACCGTGATCATCATGGAGCATTTCGATCCGGAGCAGTATCTGGCCCTGATCGGAAAGCACAAGGTGACGCACAGCCAGCTCGTGCCGACGATGTTCTCGCGGATGCTGAAGCTGCCTGAGGAGGTGCGGAAGACATATGATCTATCGACCCTGGAGGTCGCGATCCACGCGGCGGCCCCCTGCCCGCCGCAGGTCAAGGAGCAGATGATCGAATGGTGGGGGCCGATCATCCACGAATATTACGGCGCCACCGAAGGCCTCGGCTTCACCGCCTGCAACAGCGCTGAATGGCTGGCGCATCGCGGCACGGTCGGCAAGGTGATGTTCGGCGACCTGCATATCCTCGACGACGGCATGAAGCCGTGTCCGAAAGGCACGCCCGGCCAGATCTGGTTCAAGACCGCCACGCCGTTCGAGTACTTCAACGACCCGAAGAAGACCCAGGAAGCCCGCTCGGAAGACGGCAGCATGAGCACCGTCGGTGACGTCGGCTATGTCGACGACGATGGCTATCTGCACCTCACCGACCGCGCCACGTTCATGATCATCTCGGGCGGGGTGAACATCTATCCGCAGGAGTGCGAGAACCTGTTGATCACTCACCCCAAGGTCGCGGATGCCGCTGTGTTCGGCGTGCCCAACGAGGATCTCGGCGAGGAGGTCAAGGCGGTGGTGCAGCCGATGCCGGGCGTCGCCGCCGGCGCCGACCTCGCCGCCGAACTAATTGCCTTTTGCGCGCAATCGCTGTCGCGACAGAAGGTGCCGCGCTCGATCGACTTCATGGACGAATTGCCCCGGCTCCCCACCGGCAAACTCTACAAGCGCCTGCTGCGCGACCGCTATTGGGGGAACAAGAACAGCCGAATCGTGTGACGCAGCCGGTTGCGGCCGGCGCCTCGGCCCGCCCGCAGACTGCGCGTTGCGTCAGTCCGGAATGATGAGCCGCTCGGTGCCGTACCAGGCAATAGAGCGCGACAGATCGACGAATCTGCGCTCGTCGGCGATTAGTTCGCGCAGCGCCGCCAGGCCCTCCGGCGTGGCCCGGGCGGAGGTGTGGTCGTCGAAACTGTCCCACCACAATTCGCCGCAGCCGTCGTATTCGGCGGCCGCCAAGCCGCGGCTGGCGCGGATCGATTGCTGGGCCGGATCTGGCAGCGGAACGGTTTGCACATAGCGCCGGATTCGCAGCACCTGCTGGTGCGACCGCACCAGGGGGCCGTGGCGATCACGCCAATGGCTGTCGAACTGGTCACGCGACAGCTCCGGCAGGCGCCGGACGAACATCGTGAGCTTGAGCATCGGTCCTCTCTTGGCTTGTGGGCGGCTCCGAGGCTACGCTTTGACAGCGTTGTCAGGGTCAAGAGGCCGCGATGCAGATCGGGGAATTGGCGCGCCGCTGCGGCGTCAGCGCGCGGATGCTGCGCTATTACGAGACAGAGGGGCTGTTGCGGCCCGGCCGCTCGCCAGCGGGGTACCGACTGTACAGTCCGGCCGACATCACGACCGTGCAGCGAATCACCACGCTGCAAGCCGCCGGGCTGACGCTGGCGAAGATCCGGCTGCTGCTGCCCTGCGCCGAGACGGATTCGGGCGGATTCCGGCCCTGCCCGGCGTTCCGCGACGGTATTCGCCGGCGGCTGGCCGAAATCGACGGCCAGATCGCCGCGCTGGCGGCCAGTCGCCGCCTGCTGCGCGCCTATCTGGAGCAGACTCCGCTGCGGTGACCGCCGCGCCATCGCAGCAGGCAAATCTCACAGGTTCGGCTATATGCAGCAGATGTCCTGCTTCGCCTGCCTCCCATGATCGCTTCGGTTTCGCGCCACACCGACGATGACCTCGACGCCCGGGCGCTGTCGGTTCTCAACCACGTGTTCGGGCTGCCGTCGTTCCGCGGTCAGCAGGAAGCGATCGTGCGGCACATTGCCGATGGCGGCGATGCGTTGGTGCTGATGCCGACCGGCGGCGGCAAGTCGCTGTGCTACCAGCTGCCGGCGCTGCTGCGCGAAGGCTGCGGCGTGGTGGTGTCGCCGCTGATCGCGCTGATGCGCGACCAAGTGGCAGGACTGCTGGAAAGCGGCGTGCGCGCCGCGGCGCTGAATTCGACGCTGTCCTACGACGAGGCCAACGAGATCGAGCGGCAACTCCTCAATGGCGAACTCGATCTGCTCTATGTCGCGCCCGAGCGATTGCTGACACCGCGCTGCCTCGGCCTGTTGGCGCGGGCGAAGATCGCGCTGTTTGCGATCGACGAGGCGCATTGCGTCTCGCAATGGGGCCACGACTTCCGGCCCGAATATGTCGGCCTCTCGGCGATCGCCGAGAAGTTTCCGAACGTGCCGCGGATCGCACTGACCGCGACCGCCGATGCGCTGACCCGCCGCGAGATCGCAGAGCGGCTGGCGCTGACGGACGCACCCTGCTTCGTCTCGAGCTTCGACCGGCCCAACATCCGCTACAGCATCGTCGACAAGCAGAACGCGCCGGCCCAACTCAAAGCCTTTATCGACGACCGCCATCGCGGCCATTCCGGTGTGGTGTATTGCCTGTCGCGGGCCAAGGTCGAGGACATCGCCGAGACGCTGAGCAGGTCCGGCCTCACCGCGCTGCCGTATCACGCCGGCCTCCCGGCCGAGATCCGCGCGCGCAATCAGGATCGCTTCCTCAACGAGGATGGTGTGGTGATCGTCGCCACCATCGCGTTCGGCATGGGCATCGACAAGCCGGACGTGCGCTTCGTCGCGCATCTGGATCTGCCCAAGAGCATCGAGGCCTATTACCAGGAGACCGGGCGCGCCGGCCGCGACGGCAAGCCGTCCGAGGCGTGGATGGCTTACGGGCTCAGCGACATCGTCCAGCAGCGCCGGATGATCGACGAGAGCAGCGGCTCCGACGCCTTCAAGCGGGTCTCGATGGGCAAGCTGGATGCGCTGGTGGGTCTCTGCGAATCCACCGGCTGTCGCCGCACCCGGCTGCTCGGCTATTTCGGCGAGACGGCGCAGCACGAGAGCTGCGGCAATTGCGACAACTGCCTCACCCCGCCGAAGGTGATCGACGGCACCGTGCCGGCGCAGAAGCTGTTGTCCTGCGCCTATCGCACCGGACAGCGGTTCGGCGCCCAGCACCTGATCGACGTGCTGCTCGGCCGGCTGACCGATCGCGTCACTCAATTCGGCCACGACAAACTGTCGGTTTTCGGTATCGGTGGCGAGTTTGGCGAGAAACAATGGCGCGCGGTGATCCGCCAACTGGTGTCGCTCGGCCATCTGGCACCGGACAGCGAGGCGTTCGGCGCCTTGAAGCTGACCGAGACTTCCCGGGCGGTGCTCAAGGGGGAAACCCAGGTAATGCTGCGCGAGCAGACCGGCCGGCCGCCGCGAGCAAAATCCCGCCGCGGCGATCTGGTCGGCGGCGCCCAGCGCGAGACCAGCGGCGATCCGGCGCTGTTCGCGGCCCTGAAGGCATGGCGATCTGAGGTGGCGAAGGCCCGCGGCGTGCCGGCCTATGTGGTACTGCACGATGCCACCCTCGATGGCCTTGCGGCCGCAAAGCCGCGGACACTGGACGAACTGCGCGGGATTGCTGGGATCGGTGACAAGAAGCTCGATCATTACGGCGCCGCGCTGCTGGCGGTGATCGGCGAACGGCGCTAGCCAACCAGGAATCGACTGGTCCGGATCCTGCAAAGCTTCACCTGACGGACTTCAGGAGGTGTCGCGATGCCGCTCTATGACTTCCATTGTAAGCAATGCGACAAAGACAGCGAATTGCTGGTCGGCTTCGACGACAAGCCGCCCTGCCCGGCCTGCGGCAGCCGGCGGATGGAGCGGCTGGTGTCGCGCCCGGCCCCGCCCGGCAAGAGCAAGAACGTGATGAAAGCCGCGCGCGCCCAGGCGGCGCGCGAGGGACATCTGTCGAATTTCAGCCGCAAGGAGCGCGGCCTCTAAAGGCCGTGCCTCCCGCGAACTGATCAATAGCCGCCGACTGCAGCGGCGGGCGCGTAGCCATAGCTGTCGTAACCGCGATCGACTGTGCCGTAGCGCGGGTTCATCACGCAACTGCCGCCCTGGCCGCTGGCCGTAAACCGGCACGACGAGAAGGTGGCGTAGTTGCAGTCGCCGGGGAAGCCCTGCTGCTTGCCCTGAATGCAGTACGGATATTCGACGCTTGCCGCTGCAGGCTGGGCGCCGATCAGTTGCGTTGCGCCGAACGCACCCAGCGCCATTGCCGCCAATGCCAGATATCTCATCTCGTTCTCCCTTGCTGTAACCGATGCGAGGACAGAACCGCAGCGTCCGACCGCCGTTCCGGAGCGGCTTTCACAAAAGCATCATTCACGCTGCGACGCGTCGCCGCCGGTTTCCCGATCGAGCATTGCGATCCGCGCATCCGGTGACGCCGGCCGGATCGATTGCGTGCCGCTGCGGCGGATGGCAAACCTTCCCATCATGCGGCTGCGTGCGAATTGCGCCACGCGGAACGCCAACAACAACGCGCCAGCACGCGCGGGACAAGGGGAGGACGAGACATGTCGCAGCTCATCGAGGCACCAGGCGTCGTGACGCCATTCGACGGAATGGACGTGCCGTGGCTGCTGAAACTGCACGCCGAGGCACGCCGCGAGCATCCGTTCGTGATCTGGTCGCCGTTCGACGGCCCGTCGCGAAGCTGGAGCTACGGCGAATTTCACGACCGCGTCGGCGCGCTCGCCGCGGGCCTGGCACGGCGCGGCATCAAGCAGGGCGACTACCTGCTGATTCATCTCGACAATTGCGTCGAATTCCTGCTCGCCTGGTTCGCCTGCACGGAGCTGGGAGCGATCGCGGTCACCACCAACACCCGCTCGGCCGCCGCGGAGATCGAATACTTCGCAGACCATTGCGGCGCGGTCGCCGCCATCACTCAGCCGGCCTATGCCGATCTGGTGGCCGCCAATTGCAAGAAGCTGAAATGGATGGCGGTGATCGGACACGATCCCGGCGCGGCGATCGCCGCGCAGCCGGTCGCAAAGGGCCACTCGTTCGACAGCCTGTTCGGCGACAGCGCCGACCGGCCGCGCCGCCCGACCGATCCGCTGGCGCCGTGCAGCGTGCAATACACCTCCGGCACCACGTCGCGGCCCAAGGCGGTGCTGTGGACCCACGCCAACGCACTGTGGGGCGCCAAGATCAACGCCGCACACCAAACGCTGCGCGCCGATGACGTGCATCTGTTGTATCTGCCGCTGTTCCACACCAATGCGCTGGCCTATTCGATGCTGTCGACGCTGTGGGTCGGCGGCACTGTCGTGGTCCAGCCGCGGTTCTCGGCGAGCCGCTTCTGGAAGGTCTCGCTGGAGCATGGCTGCACCTGGCTGTCGACGATCCCGTTCTGCATGAAGGCGCTGCTCGAGCACGAGATCCCGAAGGCGCATCGCTTCCGGCTGTGGGGCAGCGCGGTCGCCGAACCGCCGCCGTTCGCCTCGTTCGGCATCAAGATCATCGGCTGGTGGGGCATGACCGAGACCATCACCCACGGCATCATCGCAGAAGCCGATCAGCCCAACACGCCGATGTCGATCGGCCGCGCTGCGCCCGAATACGCGATCCGCATCGTCGGCGACGACGGCGCCCCGACACGCGTCGGCGACACCGGCAATCTGCTGATCAAAGGCGTGCCGGGACTGTCGCTGTTCAAGGAGTATCTCCACAACGAGGCGGCAACGCGCGACAGCTTCGACGAGCACGGTTACTTCATCACCGGCGACCGCGTCACACGGCTCGAGCACGGCGCGATTCGGTTCGGCGACCGCGCCAAGGACATGCTGAAGGTCGGCGGCGAGAACGTGGCGGCCTCCGAGATCGAGCAGGTGGTGATCACCGTGCCCGGCGTACGCGAGGCCGCGGTGGTGGCCAAGAAGCACCCGATGCTCGACGAAGTGCCGGTGGTGTTCGTGATTCCGCAAGGCGGCGTTGCCGCGGCGCCGCCGGATTTCGCCGACCGCATCACCGCCGCCTGCACGGCCGCGCTCGCGGACTTCAAGCGGCCGCGCGAAGTGCGGCTGGTCGACGACATGCCGCGCTCAACGCTGGAGAAGGTGGCGAAAGCCGAACTCCGCAAGATGTTGGCGGACTAATCATCCCCTCACGTTATTCCGGGGCGAGGCGCGAACCCGGAATCCGGAGTTGATGCAGACAGATTTCCGGGTTCGCGCTTCGCGCGTCCCGGAATCACCAGTTGGTATCAGCCGCCCATCGCGACCGGACGGAACGCCTGCAACAGGCGCTGATCGATCTTGCCGCCCATGTTTTCCATCGTGATGAAGGCCTGCAGCGGCGACATCGGCGTGTGGTTTTTGCGCGGTGCGACCAGCGACGCGAAGAGATCGACGATCGTGGTGATGCGAACGATGTCGGCGATCTGATCGCCATGCAGCCCGTCCGGGTAGCCCGAGCCGTCGAGCAGTTCGTGATGGTGCAGCACGACGTCGAGCGTCTCGCGCGGGAAGCTGCCTTCGGCGACAAGCGCCTCGTAGCCGAGCCGCGGATGCTCGCGATATTTGCGCAGCGCGTCGCCTTTCAGATTATCGAGGTTGTCGAGCGCCGAGACGTCCACATAGGCCTTGCCGACATCGTATAGCAGCGCCGCGCGGGTCAGCCGGCGCTGATCCTCCTCGCGCATGCCGAGATATTGCGCGAACGCCACCGCGAAGCCGGTCGCGAACAGGCACAGCCGGTAGCTCTCATCGTGATGACGGCCGACGGTGGCGAGCCACTCGCGCAGCGACGAGCGCTTGATCGCCTTCAGGATCGGCCCTTCCGCCTGCATCACGTCCTGGAACGTCAACGGCTTGCCGTGCAGCCGCTCGAAGATCTTCACCAGGACTTTGTGGGCGGCCGTGACACCGTCGCTCAGCGCTTCGGCGCGGGCAGTCGCGGTGTCTTCGGAAGGATCGGGAAACGCCGAGCGGACCCGCTGCAACAGATCGCGCGGATCGAACGGACGGGCAATGGTGTCGGTGGCGCCGAGTGCCCACGCCTGCATCGAACCGTGATGCAACTCGTCGGCGAGCACGAACAGCCGCGGCATCGGCTGATAGGCGCCGCCGAGCAGCTTGCGCCGCACCAACTGCACGCTGTCGGCCGAGCGCAAATTGATATCGACCACGATGCCCGACAGATCGCGCGCCGGTGCGTCCGGCAGGCGCGCTGTGGGCACGGTCTCGACCTCCGCCACGCTCGCCAGAATGCCCGCGATGTCGACGCTGCCGTCACGGCGATCGGACGCCAGCAACAAACGCCGGCGCGGCGCAGGGTTGGACGCAGGTTGTCGGGCTAATGCAGTCATGAAGATCACCGGATTGCTACCGTGGGCAGGTAATTTCCATACACTAACGAGAAACTGGTTCCTTGAGATTAATGGGCGTTGTTAACGAGCCGTGACCTTCGCGCTTCACATTTGATACAATGTCAAAACCGTGATTATGCGAGGGCTCGCGCTCACCAGCTGCAGCGCTATGATGCGCGCCAAAGTGCCATGAGGAATGGGGCGGAACCGGGGACAGATGACTGCGACACCACATTCGACCGCCCCTCGGCTCCGGATTGCCACGGTAACAGTTGGCGCGCTGCTGCTATCGGTCGCACCGACCTTCGCCCAACAAACTGCGGTGATCGGCGCACCGCCATTCGTCGCAACGCTGTCCAACACCACACCGCTGGTGTTCGGCATGAATGCCAATGCGGCAGCGGCGGCGCTCGGCATGCCGCTCAACTACGTCAGCGGCAAACCCGGCGACGAGATCTTTCTGGTGATCCGCACCCAGGGCGGAAGCGGCTTCTTCGACCGCCGCGACCGGCTGTATCTGCAATTCCGTCACGGTCGGCTGGCCGGCTGGAAGGGCGACTGGGGCCGCAACTGGATGTGGCAATAGACGCCACCGGCCGCCTGTCATCGAACCTATCATCAGCACGCGCAAAGGATCGCCCGTGGGACACGACATTACGCTGAAGGCAGCCGACGGTTTCGAACTCGGGGGGTATCGGGCCGATCCCGCCGGCACGCCGAAAGCCGCGATCGTGGTGATCCAGGAGATCTTCGGCGTCAATCATCACATCCGCAACGTCTGCGATCGCCTCGCAGCGGAAGGCTATGTGGCGCTCGCGCCATCGGTCTTCGATCGCAGCGAGCGCAACTTCCAGAGCGGCTATTCGCCGGAGGAGATCGCGGTGGCGCGCAAGTTCGTCGCCAATCCGGACTGGCCGGCGATGCTGCGCGACACCCAGGCGGCGATCGACGCGGTGCAGGCCGTGGGCCCGGTCGGCATCATCGGCTTTTGTCTTGGCGGCAGCGTCGCCTATGCGGCGGCCACCAAGCTGCACGGGCTGAAGGCCGCGGTCGGCTATTACGGCGGCGCCATCGTGCGCTTCGCAGACGACAGGCCATTGGTGCCGACGCAATTGCATTTCGGCGAAAAGGATTCTGGCATTCCGCTCAGCGACGTCGACGCGGTCCAGGCCAAGCGGCCGGAGGTCGAGATCCTGGTCTATCCGGGCGCCCAGCACGGCTTTGGCTGCGACGAGCGGGCGAGCTACGACAAGCAGAGCTCAGACCTCGCGTGGCACCGCAGCCTGGCGTTCTTCGCCGCGCATCTGAAGTAAGGCTGGGCTGAACAGGCCGCGCCGGTTCAGAACCAGCGTTCGCCGACATAGACGGTGTCGCCGGGGCTGAGCGGCGTGCCGAGCGGCACCACCTCGCGGATCATGCCGCCGCCTTCCGGATGCGTCACGGTCACCCGATCGCGCTGCGCCCGCGGCGTGAAACCGCCGGCGATCGCCACGGCGCTCTCAACGCTCATGTGTGGCACGTATGGGTATTGGCCGGGCGCAGTGACCTCGCCGAGGATGAAGAACGGCCGATATGACTCGACTTCCACCGCAACCGAGGGCTCGCGGATAAAGCCGCGGCGCAGCCGCGCGGTGATCTCGGCGGCAAGGCCGGCCGGGGTGCGGCCGCGCGCCGGCACCGCGCCGATCAGCGGCATAGTGATCGAACCGGCAGCATCGATCGAATAGGTGTTGGTCAGCCCTTCCTGGCCGTACACCACGACGCGCAGCCGGTCGCCGGCGTCAAGCCGGTATGCTGGCTCCCCACCCGGCGCCGCATAGGCAGCCGCCATCGGCGGAACGCCGCCGCCATAAGCGATGGTGTCGAGGGTGTTTTGTGGCTGCACCATCACGACCGGCCCAGGCCGCCGCATGCAGCCGCCGAGCGCGAGCGCGGTCGCCACGATGATCATCGATACTTGAAACGCGCCTACGACACGCACTGGAGCCATCCCTCGCCACGAGACAGCTTTGTTTATGCGCCGTTAGGGTTAACAAACGGTTTGGGTTTGGCCTCCGTCCCCGTACTCGCGCGAGGCCCGTCCGCCGCCGCCAGGGCGGCGGACGAACGCGATCGTCAGGCGGTGACGCGAGCCCCGACCGGGCACGACACACCGGTGCCGCCGAGCCCGCAATAGCCACCGGGATTCTTGGCGAGATATTGCTGGTGGTAGTCCTCCGCATAATAGAAAGGGCCGGACGCTGCGATCTCGGTGGTGATCGGCCCATAGCCCTTGGCCTTCAGCGCGTCGCCATAGGTCACCCGCGAGGCTTCCGCCGCCCGCTTCTGGTCGTCACCGAAGGTGTAGATCGCCGAGCGATATTGCGAACCGACGTCGTTGCCCTGCCGCATCCCCTGGGTCGGGTCGTGGCTTTCCCAGAATGTCTTAAGCAGCGCCTCGTAGGAGATCCTGGCCGGATCGAACACCACCAGCACCACTTCGGTGTGGCCGGTGCGGCCCGAGCAGACCTCCTCATAGGTAGGATTGGGCGTGAAGCCGCCGGCGTAGCCGACCGCGGTCGAATAGACGCCGTCGCCGAGCTGCCAGAATTTGCGCTCCGCGCCCCAGAAGCAGCCGAGCCCGAACACCGCCTGCTGCAAGCCTTCCGGGAACGGCGGCTGCAGCCGGTTGCCACTCACGAAATGCGTCCGCGCTGTCGGGATCGGCGTTGGCCGGCCCGGCAACGCCTCGGCGGCACTCGGCATCGCGGTCGATTTGCGCATGAAGAACATCGAAGACCCTCCCGGCGCGGCCGATGGCGGCGGGTGCCGCGCGTCCGCGCACGCATGATGGCGACAGCCGAGCCTTAGCGTGACGCTGATGCAATCGGCTCTCAACTCAATTTCAGGATATAGGTGTCTTCGCAGCGGCGGCGAGATTGTTACGCCGCGTTCCGCCGTCAATCGCGGGCGTAGCCGATCAGCGGCTTGCGCGGACGGAACAGCAGCAGCAGCGCCAGCCCGATCACGCCCAGCACCGCGAAGGTCGGCTGCGTCAGCACGAACTTGGCCACATGGGTCCAAAGCCAGGGCGCGGTCTGCTCGACCCAGTCGCGAAACGATTGCTGGCTGGCCTGGTGGATGTCGTTCCAAAAGTCGCCGAGCTTGGTCCACTGCACCGAATTGTCGGCGACCGAGCGCGCGCCGTCATAGACCAGGAAGATGAACCCCCCGGTCAGGAACAGCAGGCCGATCAGCCGAAAGAAGCCGCGGATCATCTCAACCACCCCGATCAGAATTCACTTCTGCCCCGGAGCCGGGCTTACCGGTCGGGGCGGCAGAATTCAACCTCGCCAGCGGCTTGACGGCGTTCTAGGGTTCCCTAGACCTTATGCCTGGAACCGGCCGTCCCCCTGACCGAACGCCACCGTTGACGCTGGAAAGCACTGCCAGTATAACCCGGCCGATGGCGGTGGGGGCGATCCTGCCGCCGCTGTTCTTTGGGCGGCGCCGCGGATTGCGGCCGTGTCGGCTCCGGGAGCATCTTCAGCAACATCCGGAACACACGGCGCGTCGCGATCGAGCGGCTTCGCCAATCAGCCCCGGCCGCTCGAGCAGAGGCCGCTGCAGGATTTGAGAGATCATGGCTAATACGTCTTCCGCCAAGAAAGCGACCCGCAAGATCGCCCGGCGCACCGCGGTGAACAAGTCGCGTCGGACTCAGATGCGCGGGTCGGTCCGGATCGTCGAAGAGGCGATCGCCAGCGGCGACCGCGATGCGGCGCTGAAGGCGATGGCTCGCGCCGAGCCCGAGCTGATGCGCGCCGCTCAGCGCAACATCATCCACCGGAACGCCGCGAGCCGGAAGGTGTCGCGTCTGACGCACAGCATCGCCAAGCTGGCGAAGTAATTCTCACCATCATCTTGGATGGTTTCGATGCCCGGCTCCGCCGGGCATTTTCTTTTCCGGCGACAGCCAACGCAGCACGTTTGTGCTCGCCCGCACCGCTCGCGTAGTTGCTCACTCGATTACGGTACGCGCTCGCTCATAATTTGAATCGATTGACGCGCATTTCGTCGTCACCTGCCTCGTTCCGGAACAGCACACCGAAAACCGTCAACCCAGCTTGACGCACAATTCAAGAAATCGCTGCGGCCCAATAGGAACTCTTGTCATTGTGCGACTCGCTTGACTTTCGGCGCTCGCTTCCCCGGGTAACTACGCGGTCATTTGTGACAAGGGTTACCCTGTCCGAGCGCTCACAAAAATCTGCGGCAAGCGAACCACTTATCGGCAAAGCGCGGACGACCGTTTGGAAAACGCCCTCGGCCGGGCGCCAAAGGTAAAGGATTCATGAAATTCTTTTAGGTACGCGGCCAAAATGTCACGCTCGCAGCAGACATCGAATCTGTGCACAGATTCAAAATCTTGCCGATCCCAAAGTGATTAGTTGCCTGTTCTGCTATCGGTCGAGGCGAAATCTTCACCCTGCCCTCGGAATCATATCCATTGCAGCGGAGGGGCCGTCGTGGTTTTCATAGTCCACCCGCGACGCCCACGGCTCTTCAGATCAGCGCGGTTTGAGAACCAAGGGCGGACATGCAAATCGGCGGCGGTGTGCATGTTGGTGGCTTTTCCAAATGACGGTCGAACTGCAACTCATAGCAATATGGGGCTGGCGAAGCCGTGTCTGAATTCATGCGGAGGCCTTCGTTCGAAGGTTTCTGGCGAACGACGACACCGGCGATCCATCAGAATGCAGACGCAGTCTTGGTGAGAGCATCGACGCGGTTTTGTTTTGGCGACGTCTGGCCGCGCGCAAGCGCGGCGAGAGGGGGAGGTTTCATGAGCACCGAAGTCGACGTATCATTCGAACCTGCCGATCATCCGGTTGAATTTTCCGCCTTCGCGGGCCATGCGTTTTTCAATAGTCATTGCTGTGCTCACACTCCGGTTTATCCGTCGAGTCCTCCGCTGAGCTGACCTTTTTCCATCTCTCTTCGGCCCTGATCTGACGCCGGCTGCTTCAGCCGAAGCGGCGGAGCCATGTCCGAACTCAACTCGCTGGTCGCGGCGATGGCGTGAGCCGTCATGGCTTGCCGCTGCGATGGCCCGTAACTCTGGAATTGAAAAGCTGCTGAA